>CALROF020000107.1:0-20643 GCA_943369775.1 Reyranella massiliensis 521 | reverse complement strand
GACGAGTTCGACGTCCGGCTCGAGAACGGTCTTGCCGTGCCGTCGGGCATTCACTGGCTTGGCCTGACGCCGCCGTGGCGGCAGGACGGCGTTCCCTGGATTTCCGCGCCGCCGATCCCGTCGCGCGGCACGGCCGACTACCGCTTTCCGGCAAAGCCCGCGGGCACGCGCTGGATGCACTCGCATTTCGGGCTGCAGGAACAGGACCTGCTGGCCGCGCCGCTGATCATCCGCGAAACGGCGGCGATCACGAGCGGCGTGCAGGAAGTCGTGGTCATGTTCGAGGATTTCTCGTGGACGCCGCCGCAGGAAATCCTCGCGGGGCTGCGCCGGCCCAAGCCCATGGTCATGTCGATGGGGCGAGGAATGGGGCAGGGTGCGGGTGGCGGCGGAATGAGTATGGGGAAACCCGACCTCAACGACGTCACCTTCGATGCCTTTCTCGCCAACGACCGAACGCTGGCCGATCCTGCGGTGTTCGATGTCGAGCGCGGTGCGCAGGTCCGGCTGCGGCTGATCAATGGGTCCGCATCGTCGAATTACATCGTCGATCTCGGGGCACTCGACGGCACGCTGGTCACGGTCGATGGCAATCCCGTGGTGCCGCGTCCGGTCCGCCGCTTTCCGCTCGCCATCGCCCAGCGCGCCGACATCGTCGTTCGTATCCCGCCCGATGCCGCGTCGGCGCTGCCGATCCTCGCGGTCTGCGAGGGCCGCACGTTGCGCACGGGTTTCCTGTTGCGGCCGCGCGGTGCGTCGGTCGTGAAAGTCAGCGAGACGGCCGAGGCCGCGGCGCCTGCTTTGACGCTTGCCGACGAGAAGGCGTTGCGCGCGGCGGTGCCGCTTCCCGTGCGTCGTGTCGACCGCTCCGTGCCCGTCGACCTGATCGGCGACATGGCGGCCTACGTCTGGGGGCTGCAGGTCCATGGCATGGGTGGCGCGCCGGTCACGGTCGATCGCGGCGAGAGGGTCGAGCTGGTAATGCGCAACACCACGATGATGTCGCATCCCATGCATCTCCACGGCCACAACTTCCAGGTCACGGAGATCGACGGCGAGAAGATCGCGGGAGCCGTGCGCGACTGCGTGCTGGTGACGCCGATGGCGACGGTGAAAGTCGTGTTCGACGCCGACAATCCGGGCCTCTGGCCCTTTCACTGCCACAACCTCTATCACATGGCGGCGGGCATGTTCACGACGGTGGTCTATCGTGGGTTCTCCTGAGAAGAAGCCGAGCCGGCGGGCGTTCGTCGCCGCGTCGGCGTTCGCACCGTTCCTGCCGCTTCTGGCTTCATGTACTCAGGCACCCGAGCGCAGCCTGACCAAGGCGCCCGGCGTGCTGCGCATCGGCACCTATTTCGTCAATCCGCCGTTCGAATATATCGACAAGGGAGAGCGCGTCGGCTTCGAGGTCGACCTGATGAACGACATCGCGCGGCGTCTTTCGCTTAGGCCAGAGTTCGTAAACACGCAGTGGGAGACGATCCTCGCTGAGATGGAGCGCGGCGACTACGACTGCATCGTGGGTGGCATTACCATCACGCCGGCGCGCGAGAAGATGCTGGCCTGGTCGACGCCCTACATGACCACGACCTTGAGCCTTGTCGTCGACGGCCGGCGCTCGCCGGGCATTCGCAGCATCGATGACTTCCGCAAGGCCAGCGTCGGCGTGCAGGCCGCGACCACCGACTACGACATCGCGCAAGTCATGCTGGCGAAGGGGCAGATCGGGTCGATCAAGGTCTATCCTTTCGACCGCATCGCCGATGCCATGGTCGATCTCGCGGCAGGCCGCATCACGGCAGTGATGAAGGTCTATCCGGTCGCCGCGTGGCTGGCCCGCCAGACGCCGGGGCTGCGCATCGCGGCGCAAGTGCCCGACGATCCGCAGCCGCTCGGCATCGGCGTGTCGAAGAGCAATCCGGCGCTGCTGGCGCGGATCAACGCCGCACTCGCGGAGATGCGCAGCGACGGCACCTATGCGCGCATCGCCCAGAAGTGGGGCGTGCCGTGACGGGCTTCGATTCGATTGCCCGTCCTCTCCCGCTTGTAGCGCGATCGTTTCGGGAAGTTTAAGTGCTTCTCGCCGTCCGCCGCCGAACGTATTGTCGGGCCAGTTGTCGGCGGTCGAGGAAATTGGAAGGGTCACAATGCGTCGTGTTTTAGTGGGCATTTCGGTGCTGGTCGGATTTCTCCTCGCTGCCTGCGCCCCGCCGGGCGTGCCCGTGGCCGATCCGAACTACGACGCGCAGGGCAAGCGCTTCGAGGCGCCCTCGCAGGGCATGGCCGCGCTCTACATCGCCAACGTCGACCGTCCGAACAGCGGTGCGCCGCCGCTCACCGTCAGCATCGGCCCGCGGCAGCTCGGCACCTTGGCCAACAGTACCTGGTATCGAGTCGAACTGGCGCCCGGCACCTACGACGTTCGCGCCACCGACAACAACAGCGCCGGCCGGCATTATGTGAGCCTGTGGCCCGGCGAGATGCGGTTCCTGATCGCCTATGTGCGTGCGGGCGGTGCCGTCGACGTCGGTCAGGTCTCGAAGGAAGAGGGACAGCAGTATGTCCTGGGCGGGCAGCGCGCCCGCGCGAGCGAGTGAAGCAGGGGAGACAAATGAAAGCATCGTATTCCCGGCGAGGCGCGCTTCTCGCGTTCTCGGTCGCAACGGCCTTGTTTGCCGCGACGCCTTCGCGTGCGGCCGACAAGCTTCTGGAGGAGACGGTCGGCTTCACCGGCGCGGTGCTCTTCCTCGACAGCAAGGTGCCGGGGCTGGTGATCGGCGCGGTGCGCGACGGCCAGACCGCGGTGTTCGGCTTCGGTGAGACCACCAAAGGTTCCGGCAAGGCGCCCGACGGCAACACGATGATGCGCATCGGCTCGATCACCAAGGCCTTCACCGGTCAGGTGTTCGCGGCACAATTGGCGCGCGGCAGCGTCCACTTCACCGACCGCCTGCAGGACCGCATCGGCTGGAGCGTCAAGGTACCGGAGAAGGACGGTAAGCAGATCCGTCTGATCGACTTGGCCACCCACAGCTCCGGCCTGCCGCGCGAGGTCGAGCGCAAGGAAGGGCCGCCCGACGATCCGTTCCGCACGCTCACGCGCGAGGCCTATATCCTCGGCCTGCAGGCCGACCCGCTGGTGTTCGCGCCGGCGACCGGCTTCCTCTATTCGAACTTCGCCTTCGACATGCTGGCGGCGGCGCTGGCGAACTCCGCCAACAAACCCTACGACGCGCTGCTCAAGGAAACCGTGCTCGATCCGGCCGGGCTCAAGGACACGCTGTTCACCCTGCGCCCCGGCGATGCGGCCCGCCTGATGCAGGGCCATAACTTCGACGGCTCGCCGCTGCCCGATGTCCGCGCGACCGACGTGATGGTCGGCGCCAGCAGCCTCTACTCGACGCCCAACGACATACTGCGCTGGCTGACCTGGCATCTCGACCGCTTCTCGCCCAACGGCGCGGAAGTCCGGCTGATCAACCATGCCGCCTACGTGCCGCGCGACGGCATGAAGCCCGTGGCGGGCCTCGACGAATCCGGCCATGCCAGCGCGATGGGCCTGGGCTGGATCGTGATGGCGCCCAAGGGCGACCAGCCGCTGATCCTGCAGAAGGCGGGCGGGCTGCAGGGCATCTTCACCTACACCGCCTTCGCGCCGACGCGCGGCGTGGGTGTGTTCGTGGCCATCAGCCAGTTCAACTTCGCCGCTGCCATGGGCATGGCCAAGGTCGCCAACGAACTGATCGGCACCCTGGCGCCGCGCTGACGGCAACGCGCACGGGCCCTCGCACGTTGTCCAACCGGCCCGGCGTGCGACGGCCGGGTCGTGCAATCGGTTGCATGGGGGAAGGCGGCGCGAAGGCATCGTTCCGTCGTCTCGACATGACGGTGCGCGATTTCTGGACCTCGCAGGATTTCTACACGCTGCCGATTTCGTTCGTCGGCTACGGCCGGTTGAGCGTCCCGGCGTCGAACACTCGCCACATTCCTCGATATGGTGTCATATCCCGCGCCCCGCGACGGATCAGACATTCAGGGAGAGTAGCGTTGACGACAACCCAGGTTCGACTGACCAGTCTCGCACACGGTGGCGGCTGCGGCTGCAAGCTCGCGCCTTCGGTGCTGCAGCAGCTCCTGGCCGACCAGCCGGCGGTGGCGCCGTACAAGCAGCTCCTGGTGGGCACCGAGAATTCCGACGATGCCGCGGTCTGGCAGATCGACGACGAGACCTGCGTGATCGCCACGACCGACTTCTTCATGCCGATGGTCGACGACCCGTACGATTTCGGACGCATCGCCGCGACCAACGCGATCTCCGACATCTATGCGATGGGCGGCAAGCCGATCATGGCGCTCGCCGTGCTCGGCATGCCAGTCGACAAGATCCCGACCGAGATGGTGCGCGAGATCCTGAAGGGCGGCTCGGCGGTATGCGCTACGGCCGGCATCCCCGTGGCGGGCGGCCATTCGATCGACTGCCCGGAGCCGGTCTACGGGCTGGCGGTGATCGGCCTCTGCAAGCCGTCCGACGTGCGGCGCAACGCCGATGTCCGCGCGGGTGATTCGCTGATCCTCACCAAGCCTGTGGGCGTCGGCATCTACTCCGCCGCCATCAAGAAGAACGCGCTGCCGCCGCAGGGCTATCCCGAGATGATCGCCACGACGACGCTCCTCAACAAGGTCGGTACCGACCTCGCGAAGGATCCGGCGGTGCATGCCATCACCGACGTGACGGGCTTCGGTGTGCTGGGCCACGCGCTCGAGATGGCGCGCGGCTCCGGCCTCGCGCTCACCATCGACGCGGGCAGGGTGCCGAAGCTTGGTGAGGCTGCCGCGCTCGCCCAGCAGGGCTTCGTCACAGGCGCCTCGCATCGCAACTGGGCGAGCTACAAGGATCACGTCGCGCTGCCGGCGGCGATGCCGGAATGGCAGCGCCACCTGCTCAGCGATCCGCAGACCTCGGGCGGCCTCCTTGTCGCCTGCGATGCGGCGCGCGCAGCGGAGATCGCCGAGAAGATCCAGGCCGCGGGCTACCCCGCGACGGCGATCATCGGCCACGCCTCGGCGGGGTCGCCGGGCATCACCGTGATCTGAAGGCAGCAGGGCAGGCATGGACGAGCAATCCAAGACGGTTCGGGCGCTGGAGACGGCGAACGAAGTTCTCGCGCCCTGGCTGCCGAGCCGCCAGCGCACGCATCGCCACTTGATGGCGGGGCTGTTTGCGATGGGCACGCTGCCGCTTCTGCGGCCCGACCTGGACATGCCTTATCTGATGGCGGCATGGGTCGTGCTCCCGTTCCTGTCGCCCCGGATCAGGCAGATCGCGGCGGGCCTGTTCCGCCGGAAATAGGCCTTCGCCGGGCTTAATTTCATCCCGCTGAGGCGGCCCGCCAGGCAACCCTTTGCCGCGTCGCGCTTTGCTTCTCTGAGGCAAGAAGGAGAAGCGTAATGGTTTTCCGGAATGCGGGGACGTGGGGCACGATCACCGTCCTGTTCGTGCTTCTGGCGCTCGCCGTCGCCTTCAGCGTGATCGGCTGGCAGACCGCCGGCGTGGGGCCAGCTCAGGTGAGCAATTCGGGCTTCCTCGCCATGGCGTTGGGCATCATCGCGACGCTCGCGCTCGGTATCGGCCTGATGGCGCTGCTGTTCCACGGCAACCGCCGCGACCACTGACGACTTCTGGCTCGGATTTGGCCAGATTTGGCCGTCCGGGCGATTCTTCCCCGTCTGTGACGCACTGGTGAAAATATCGCCAAATGCGAAACAGGTGGTTGTGCCGCATTGAAGGCTGCAGTCTATCTGCGATATAGACCCGCCATGCCGGCGACCCCCACCCTTCTTATGATCGGGATTCCGCTGATCCTGACGGCCGGCATCTTCTGGATGTGGATGAAGGCGCTGCACAACGAGATCGGCCCGTCGCTGGTCGCGACCGTGCTGTCCGTCGGCGCGATCATCGTGACGATGGGGTTCACGATGAAGATGCTGGAGCCTCCGGCGCCGGAACAGCCGATTAGTTGGGACGACGTAGAGTAGGCGCCGACCTGTCGTTCCGACGGCCTTTAGACGCCTGCGTCAGCGCGACGGTTCCATCTTGATGCGACCGCCCTTGTCGACGACGACGTTGACGACACTGTCGCCCTTCTTGGCGCGGCCCCGCCAGACACCCCAGTTGTCGCGCTCGAGCACGGAAATGTCGGTATAGCCCGCGCGCTCGATCTTGGACCGGATGAGGTTGGCTTCCTCGGCCTGCGTTTCCGGGGGAATGGGAGTGATCGCGAGGCTCTGGGTGGCCGGCGTGGACGGCGCCGTCTGCGCGAAGCCGTTCCCCGCCGACACCGTCGCAATGGCAATGAACGCAGCCACGAACTTCGTCGCGAGAGTCATGGAACGTCTCCTCTCGCGAAGAAACGTCCGATCCGGCTGCCGGGTTGCCGGGGCGGGTTCCCTTATGCCGTGGGCTTCTCGTCGAGCATCGGCGCGAGCAGCAGCGCCAGCAGCCCGCCCAGCGCCTGCGCCGCGATGAAGGCTGGCGCATCGCCGGGCGCGATGCCGGCGAACGTGTCGGACAGTGCGCGCGCCACCGTGACGGCCGGGTTGGCGAACGAGGTCGAGGCGGTGAACCAGTAGGCACCGACGATGTAGACGGCGACGGCGGCGGGCAGCGCCGCCAGCTTGCGGCGCACGCCGACCAGAATGAGCAGGACCAGGCCGAACGTTGCCGTCGCTTCGGCCGTCCACTGTCCGATGCCGGTGCGTATCCGAGTCGAAGTTTGCAGGATCGGCAGGTCGAACATCAGGTGCGCCAGCCATACGCCCAGCACGGCACCGGCGAGTTGCACCACGAGGAAGGGCAGGGCACGCGCCGGCGCACTGTCGCCGCGGCGGGTCAGCGCGAGCGTCACGACAGGATTGAAGTGCGCGCCCGAGACCGGGCCGAACATGACGATCAATGCGTAGAGGACGCCGCCCGTCGCGATGGCGTTGGCGAGGAGGGCGAGCCCGGTGTTCCCGCCCGACAGGCGCTCCGCCATGATGCCCGAGCCCACGACGCCCGCGAGCAGCAGCGCCGAGCCGACGGCCTCGGCGACGAGAGCGGCACGCATCAGGCGGCGGCGGAGGAGGGCGTTCGCTGGCCGATGGCGTTCAGCCTGTTCTGCAAGGTCATCCGGTCGAGGCTGCCGATCGGCAGGCTGACGAAGAGCCGGATGCGATTCTCCAAAGCGGCATAGGCATTGCGGAACGCCGCGCGCTTCTCGATCTCGCTGCCGTCGACCGCCGCAGGATCGGGAATGCCCCAATGCGCCGTCATCGGCTGGCCGGGCCATACCGGGCAGGCTTCGCCCGCGGCGCTGTCGCAGACGGTGAAGATGAAATCCATCGCCGGTGCGCCGGCGGCGGCATAGAGATCCCAGTTCTTGGAGAACAGCCCTTCCGTCGGCAGCCCGAGGCCCTTCAGCAGGTCGAGCGTGTAGGGATGGACCTGGCCCTTGGGCTGGCTGCCGGCGCTGAAGCCCTTGAAGCGGCCGCGGCCCAGATTGTCGACGATTGCCTCGCCCAACACGCTCCGCGCCGAATTGCCGGTGCAGAGGAACAGGACGTTGTAGGGACGCGCGGTCATCGCAGCCTCACCCGCAGCAGGCGCGTGCGGGCTTGTCGGCGGTGCGGCCGGGAAGGGGCGCACTGTTGCCGTAGACCGTGCTCTCGCCGATGGTGTGGAAGGTTTCCCACGAGATGCCCTGCGGATCGGTGATCCAGCTCTTCTCCGACTGGGCGTAGCAGCAGGTCGTGTTGCCTTCCTCCAGCACCGGCCCCTCGGCCTGCTTGAGGCGGCCATAGACCTCTTGCAGTTCCGCGCCGTCCTCGACCTGGATGCCGAGATGGTCGACGCCCGGCGCGTTGCCGCTGTGCGTGGAGATGGCGAAGTTCACGCGCGGATCGTCGAGCATCCACTTCGCGTAGTCCGACTTCACCACGGTGGGCTCGGCCGCGAACAGCGTCGCGTAGAAGCGGATCGACTTGTCGAGATCGGCGACGGCCATGTGAACGTGAAGGCGCTTCATTGGCGGGTTGCTCCTCTGTTGCGTTTGCGGACGATGGATGCGCGCTGGGGCTCGCACACCGGCACGCCGCAGCCGACGGCTTCGCCGGCGCAGCAGTTCTCCGTGAGGAAGCCCATCAGCTCGTTCATGCCGTCGAAGTCGGCGGCGTAGATCAGCGAGCGGCCGTCGCGGCGCATCTCGACGAGGCCTGCGTGCCGAAGTTGCGAGAGGTGAAAGGAGAGGGTCGGCGCGGGGATCTTCAGGCGCTCGGCGATCTGGCCGGCCGGCAGTCCGTCGCGGCCCGCCTCGACGAGCAGGCGGAAAACTTCGAGGCGACTCTGCTGTGCGAGAGCGCCCAGGGCAGCGACGGCGTTTTCGATTTCCATGATTCGATAATTATGGAATTGTAGAAGCGATGTCAATGTCCGCCATGCCGTCGTCCGGCCTCCGCCTCGTCCTTGTCGTCTGCGCCGCGCAGGTCTTCGTGCAGCTGGGCGCCGGTTTCTGGCCGGCGCTGCTGCCGCAGATGATGCAGCTCTGGCAGCTCACCAACAGCGAGGCGGGCTGGATCACCGCCATCTTCTTCGGGACCTACATGGTCTCCGTGCCCGTGCTGGTGACGCTGACCGACAAGGTGGATGCCAAGCGCGTCTATCTCTTCGGCGTGGGCTGCACCGTGGCGGGGCATCTGCTGTTCGGCCTGTTCGCCGACGGCTTCTGGTCGGCCTTCGCGACCCGCGCGCTCGCAGGCATCGGCTGGGCCGGCACCTACATGACCGGATTGAAGCTGCTCGCCGACCAGGTCGATACCCGCATGATGTCGCGCGCCGTCACCGGACATGCGGCGAGCATCGGCATCTCGGGCGCGATCTCGTACCTGCTGGGTGACGTCCTCGCGGGTCAGTTCGGCTGGCGCTCGGCATTCGTCATTTCCGCCGGCACCGCCTTGATCGCCTGGTTGTCGGTTGCGCTGATCGTACCGTCGCGCACGCCGACGCCGCGCCCCAAGAGCCAGGGCGGGCTGTTCGACTTCCGGCCGGTGATCCGCAACCACGGCGCCTTCGCCTATTCCGTCGTCTACTGCGTGCATACGCTGGAGATGAGTGCGCTGCGCGGCTGGGGCGTCGCGTTCCTGGCCTTCGTCGCGAGCTACACGGGCGTGGCGGGGGAGACGCTGTCGCCGCCGCTGGTGGTCACGCTGCTGGCCTTGCTGGGCACACTCACGAGCATCGCAGGCAACGAGGCCTCGATCCGGTTCGGCCGCAGGCGCCTGGTGATCGCCGCACTTGTCCTGTCGATCGTCTTCGCCTGCGGCGTCGGCTTCCTTGGGTCGATGCACTACTGGCTCGCCGTGGTGCTGCTGATCGCCTACGGCATGATCGTGTGGCTCGACTCCTCTTCGCTGACTGCGGGCGCGGCGGGCAATGCCGAGCCCGCGCGCCGCGGCGCCACGCTCGCGGTGCATTCGACCCTGGGCTATGCCGGCGGCTTCGTTGGACCGTTGATCGTCGGATGGACTCTCGATCTCGCAGGCGGCGCTTCGCCGATGGCCTGGGGGATCGCCTTCATGGCGGTCGCGGCATTCCTCGTCGCGGGGCTGTTCGCCTTCGTCGCGCTGCGGCCGCGGGAACTGGAAGGCGACAGGCCGGCGGTTCGCTGAACCGTCACGTAATCCCGTCGCATAGCCCCACCGTGTCGCCACGTATGCGGGCATGCAGATTGACCGGCGGCTACAGCCCTTCCTAGTGTTTCCCTTGCGAGAAACAACCGGCGGGGGCGTTCCATGGCCTTTTTTGGCGTTTGCTATTCTCCGAGGCGCGTCACGAATCCGACGGCGGAAACCGTCGATCTCGACATGAAGATCATCGCAAATCTCGGCTTCAAGAATGTCCGCACGTACGGCGTTAATCCGCCCGACCAGTGGAACATGTTGATGGCGCGCAAGTACGGTTTGAATGTCGGCCTGGGCGTCTGGGCGTACGGGAGCCAGCTCGACCAGACGAAAGCCAGAATCGATGTGGCGCTGGCCCAGGCCAACGACGCGCAGCGCACCTATGGCCCGTCGCAGCTCGCCTTCGATCTGGTCGTGGGCAACGAGGTCAATCGCAGCGAGGCGGGGCCGTGCACGCCCGACCACATCTGGCATGCGATGGACTATGCGCAGGGCATGCGGTCCTTCCATCCCAACCTCAACTATCGCGTGACGACCTGCTTCAGCGGGACTGTCCTGGTCGATCCGGGCGGTGCGCAGTGGCAGAAGGTCGTCCAGAAGTGCGACGTCTGCGCGTACCTCACCGTCTATCCGTGGTGGTCCTTCGCGGCGGGGCAGCATCCCGATCCCGGCAACATCGACCCCAACATGCAATGGTCCTGGAACAACGGGCTGAGCCAGGTCGTGAACCTCGGCAAGCAGGTGGTGATTGCCGAGATCGGCTGGCCGAGCGCCGGCAAGCCCGAGTGGAACACCACGGTCGCCTCCGAGCGCCTGAACTACAACGTCACCAAGAAATGGATGTCGGGCGCCAATTCCCTGGGCAGGGCCTTCGACACCTACTGGTTCGAGATGTTCGACGAACCGTGGAAGACCAATGAGGGCCCGTTCGGGCCGTACTTCGGGCTGTACACCAAGGACGCCCAGCCCAAGTGGTCGCCCCTCTAGGGGCGCCACGCGGGGAACGAAGCGGCATCGACTTTTCCCCAATCTCCACAGAACCATCCCCGGGCGTTGGCTAACCTGTGGGCATTCGCCGACCCAGCGCTAGCGGGTCGGGTTGGTCCGTCATACCGGCCAACACAAATTCATCACAAAGGGACCTTTGACCGATCACAAAGGTACCTCAGGCCAATCACAATGAACTCCTACAAAGTGATCCTGGTCGCTTGGGACGGCCGGACAGTAGTGTAGGAGGGCCTGTCAGGGTGGACGGGCCCTCTTCTCCCTTCCCAGCCTTCAGTTCACATCAGTCGTTCAAATCAGTCGGCCGCCGCGAAGTGCGCCAACTGGTCCGCGTGTGCCTTCACGAAGGCCGGGCGGGACGTGGCGCGCGCGACATAGGTCCGGGCGGCGGGATAGTCCTTCAGGCCGTCGAACCGGTCGACCAGCCGCAGCGCATCCGCCATCAAAATGTCGGCGACGGAGAACGTCCCGGCCAGCCACTCGCGTTTGGCCAGCACCGGCTCCATGTGCTTCAGCCGTGCCGTGAGGAAGCCGTCGAGGAACTTCCAGGCCGGTGTGTCGTCGGTGTTATTCATGAAGGAGAGGATTCCCCAGGGCAGGCTCGCCATCTCGACCGAGTTGAGTGCCGCGAACAGCCACTCCTTCGCCTCGTTGCGGCGTTGCCGATCGGTCGGCATCAGCGCCTCGCTCAGCTCGCCGAGGTGAAGCAGGATCGCACCGCTCTCGAAGATCGAGAGATCGCCGTCGGTCAGCCACGGCACCTGGCCAAATGGTTGATGCGCGAAGTGCTCGGCACCCCGCTCGCGAAACGGCACGCTCTCGACGCGATAGGGCAGCCCGGCCTCTTCCAGCGCCCAGCGCACGCGGATGTCTCGCACAAAGCCGCGCGGCGGCTCGGGAACCCAGTCGAAGGTGGTGAGGATCAGATCGGCCATTCGGCATTTCCTTCCATCCATGCGGCCCAGCACTGGGAGAAACGACTCGCGAGCTAGGGGCGTTGCTTCGAGACCTTGCGGTAGATGCCGGAGAACGTGACGTTCATGCCGCCGCACTTCTGATTGTCCATCGCGATCAGGTAGTCGCCGTGCAGCCGCAACCGCACGCCGCAGTCGTCCACCTTGGGATCGTAGGGAGCGGCCTTTCCATCCGAAGGCGTGAAGGCGAACGCATCGCCAGGTATGCGCGCCGTTGCCTCGAACTCTCCGACATTGACCGCGCCGCGCTTGACGCGCTCCGGGTCCCGCGCGCCATAGGTCGCTTCGCCCGAGAGACTCAGCGTGCCTGCCGTCGGGCCCGGCTTGATGGCGATGGTCTGCTCTTGGGCCTGCCAGTTGCCGATCCACTTCTCGCGGCCGATGGAGGCTTGCGGCGGGATCGTCGTCACGGCGCTTTTCGGTAGCCAGCCCGAACGGCCGAAGCCCTTTGCATTGAAGTAAGTCGCGCAGACGAAGTTCTTCAGGCTCTTTCCCACGATCAGCAGATCGCCGTCGACGACGTAGGCTTTTTGCTGGCACGCCGCGGTGTCGGCCGGGCAGGCAGGGGCCGAGGCATCGCCGTTGCGGACAAAGGTTACGCGGCCGCCCTCGCGTGCCGCCACCTTTGCGACGACGAGCCCGTCGGTCGGCTCGCCGATGCTGCCGCAGATGGCGGCGTCCGTCTGTGCTGAAGCTGAATAGCCGGACAGGACGACCAGCAGGGCGGACAAGGGGCCGAGAACTTTCATTCGATCCATCTGCAATGCGCGGCGAACATCGGGTTCGCCCGTTCCTGCCAAACTCTACCGCAACAGTGAAGGGCGAAGCTCGCGATCTTGGACGGCGCGATGGCGATCAGGCCCGGCCTCTGTTGGCGAGCGACGCCCAGAACACCGACAGGAGGTCCGCCTCCATCAAGGGAGGATGGAGATTGCGCATCACGTAGGCGGAGCGGGGCGTGTCCCGCAGTGCCGTGGCGATCCCGATGGCGCCGAGCTTGCCCAGCACTTCGAGCGTCGGCCCGCCGGGATCGACCCGCCCGTCGACGACCTTCAACCCCGCCACCTGCTGTACCGCCGTGATCGCGCCGCGTGTCAGGGGGCCTGCAATGCCGTCGAGCACGAGGAGCGGACTCCCGGCGAGTCCCTGCCAGGCATTCAGCAGAAACTGGACGATCTGCACATCGTCGTGGGCATTGCGGCCATTGGCGCCGACGGAGCCCGTCAGCGCACGGGTGCGCATGTCGGGCACCATCTTCGGCGCCGGATAGGAGGCCAGCACGTTCCTGAACTGCTGCACGTTCGATTGCGAGGGGACAAAGCCGAAGCCTGGTGCACTGGCCGGCTTCGGGAACCAGGGCGGAAGCGGTATTTCCTTGAGCAGTTCCGGGAACAGGATGGCCAGGACGATGACCGCGACGATGGCCGCGATCAGTGCCATCGTCAGCAAGGTCTTTCCGAACTCGGCGTCGATGCAGAAGGAATAGACGATCAGACCTTCGATCTTGTCGTGCCGCTGGTACTCGAAGGTGACCGTGACCGGGATGGGGAAGAACATCATCCCGGGTATGAACACGTTCTGCTTATGAAGTTCGTGTCGCCCCGTCGGCTTGAACCCCGAGCCGGGCTTGTAGGGAAGGTCGACGTCTTGCATCAGGGCGCGGACCGATGCGACCTTGGTTTCGCCCGCTTGGTTCGTTTCGTTCGCGATGCCGGGCTTCACTTCGTAGAAGCGGTTTGTCGCCGGCGATTTCTCGCTCATGAAATCGGGAATGTAGACGATCTGCCCATCCGGCCCGGCAATGGCGCGGTCGTTCATCAGCTGTTCGAGCTTCTTCTTGTCGACGCCCGGATTTTTGTCGACGAGATAGGAGAAGTAGATCGTCTTGGCGCTGAGCTGCTGGCTGCCGTCGCGGAAGTCGTCCGCGGTGATCGGCTTGGGGTACCAGTCCTTGCGGCCGGTGAACTTCTGGTAGTCGTCGGCGACGTGATCTTCCGCGAACTTGCCCAGCTTGAAGAAGATCTTGCCCTGCAGCTTCTTCGTCAGTGGCGGCGACGGAAACAGGATACCCGGCGGAAAGCAGAACTTCATGATCGCCCTCCCGGTGCGGGCGATGCGGCCCCCGCAACCCGGAAAGGCTAACCAGCTTCGATTCCCTGTTCAGCTTTCAAAGGTGCATAGCTTCGGAACCGCAATCGACCGTCGGAGCGGCGCCTGCCTCAACGGGAAAGCAGCCAGAAGCTGCCGCCGCCGACGATCGCGATGAGCGCCATCAGGCCGAACAGGCGGCCCGTCGCCGTCATCATGTTCCGGCCCAGAACCCTGCACAACAAGTCGTCCTGACGGTCGAAATCCATCGCGTACTCCTTTGGCAACCGAATGCCGCTGCCAGGTCTTTCCCCGCACTTGCGGCCGGGTATGATGGATTTTACCGGGAGGAAGGTCCAATGCCGTCAGTTCGGTACCTATGCGCCGGCATGACGGTCGAGGCCGGCAGTCCGGACTCAACTCTCCTCGACGTCTCCATCGCCCATAAGATCACCCACTGGCACGAATGCGGCGGCAACGGTCGCTGCACGACGTGCCGGGTCCGCGTTCTGGACGGCGCGTCGCATCTGTCGGCACCGACGAGGCGCGAGGCGGAGCTGGCGCAGGCCCGCGGCTGGGATCCGACGATCCGCCTGGCGTGCCAGACATCCGCGAAAGGCGACGTCACGCTGGAGCGGATCGTGTTGAGCGAAGCGACGGCGAGCCAGCTTCGGGCCGAGACGGTCGGTCGAGAGGCGGGCGTCGAGCGTCCGTTGGCCATCCTCTTCTGCGACATGCGCGACTTCACCGCTCTCGCGGATTCCAACAGCGCCTTCGACGTCGTCCATATTCTCAATCGCTTCTTCGAGGCCCTCGGCGATCCGATCCTGCTCAACGGCGGCATCATCAGCCATTACGTCGGCGACCAGATTTGCGGGCTTTTCGGACTGGACGATGCAGACCCCGCGCGGTTCTGCAGTGGAGCGATGCGGGCTGCGTTCGGAATGGTCGAAGCGATCGATCGGCTGAACGAGGATCTCGCGCGCTCCTTCGGCCTGCGGGTCAGGGTCGGGATCGGGGTGCACTTCGGCAACGTCATCGTGGGCGACGTCGGCCATCCGACACTCCGCCGGTTCACGATCATCGGCGACGCCGTGAACACGGCGAGCCGGATCGAGTCGATGACGAAGGATCTGGGTGCCACGATCCTCGTCTCGCGCGCCGTTGCCGAAAGGCTCGCCGATGGGTCGCTCTCCGTCACGGCGACCAGGATGGCCCGGCTGCGCGGAAAGCGGAGCGACATCGAGCTTCTTGCCGTCGACGGCTTTGCCGATCCGAGCCCGTTCACGCCGGCGCAACGCACGATCGGCAGGCTCCTCGATGATCCATCGGCGTTTGCCGCGCGGTTCTACGCGAACATGTTCGCCCTGCGTCCCGAACTGGAGAAGCTCTTCGTCAACGGGACGGGCGCCCAGGGAGCGATGCTGTCCCACATGCTGCGGAGCGTCGTGTCGGGCCTCGAGAGGCGCAGGCATGTGACCATCGGTCTGCAGACGATGGGCCGGAAGCACATCGGATATGGTGTCGAGCCGGACCACTACCCGACCTTCAAGGCCGCGATGCTGAAGACGATCGGCGACGTCATGGGAGCGGGCCTGACCCGCGAGATCGAAGAGTCCTGGTCGAAGACCCTCGATGTGATCCTGGGGCTGATGAAAGAAGGAGCCGGCGCCGAGTTCCGCCGAAAGGGCTAACGCTTCGCCTCGAAATAGGCCACCAGTGCGAAGAGGGCGATCGCACCGCCGACCAACAGCAAGGCGTTGGTGTTGATCAGCAGCAGGAGGCCGGTGGAAGGCATGTCGTAGCTAGATCAAATTTCGTGCCGGGCGCAATCGCAACGGCCCCAATTGCCCCCGCTGTACACGAGATCGTCACAGGCTTTTGCCGACCCAGGCATATTTGCAGACCCATGGTCCTGCACTTTGAGAGACCTGCAGCCCGCGCGGCTCTTGTCTCGACCGTAATGCGATTTCAAACTGTGTCCTCACGGATCCGCCAACCTTGGTCGCCAGGGAGCAGTCGATTGGCCTGGGAACGCGTCACACCGCCGTTTCTTGTTCCCACCTCCGTCCAACTTTCGCGGATGCTTGATCGGGCGGAGGACGCGCGGGTGCCCGTCAGCTGGCTGCTGGGCGAGCTTGGCGAGCGCTCATTCGGCCTGACGCTTCTGGGAATGGCGGTCATTGCCCTTGTGCCGGGGGCGTCCACCTTCATGGGCCTGTTGATCGCATGGCCATCGATTCAACTCGTGCTTGGACATCAGACGGTCGTGTTGCCGCAACTGGTGGCCCGTCGCGAGATCGCCGTGGATCGGCTGGCGCGAATCGTTGCCGTCGTGGCACCACGGCTCGCCTGGGTCGAGCGGCTGATCCGTCCGCGCTGGCCCGACTTCTTTCAGATGATGCGGCGACTGACCGGCGTGGGGATGCTGCTGCTGGGCCTGACACTGCTTGCACCGCTGCCCTTTACGCATGTCGTGCCCGCGCTCGTGATCATGTTGCTGGCGCTTGCCTACCTCGAAGAGGACGGGTGCATGTTGCTGATCGCCTTGTTCGCGGCGCTTTGCTCGCTGGCGGTGACGGGCATGGCGGTCTGGGGCACCGTCGAGACGATCGACTGGCTCGATCCTGCAACGAAGGGCTAAGCGCGACCCTCTTGGCAGCGTGCTCGAAAAGGAATATATGCGCGTCATGCATGCATCCACCACCTTCTGGACTGGAGAACTGCCCACCTCGGCGCCCGCCAAGACGAGTGCCCGCATGGTGTTCACGATCTGTGCCGGCATGTCGTTTGGCGCGGTCGATTCTCCCGAAGCACACTCCGGCTAGCACGCACTGACAGTGCATCTGAAAGCGGCCGGAGAGGCCGCTTTTTTAATGCCGATGAGTCAGGTGCTGTCATGCAACGTTATCGACGAGTTCTCTCCCTCGCAGTGGCAGGTGCCCTGTGGGCCGGCGCCGCAAGCGCAGATCCCTCCGAACTGGAAAACGAAGTCCGCCTGCCGTCTCTGGACCTCGCCCGCGCGACCTGGATCCAGGTCGACGCGCGCAACCACGTCACCGGAACCAGCAGTCCGGCGGCCGTCCTGTTCGGCGTCGCCCAGGAACGGGGCCGCAGCCGGCAGGCGAGCCTTCGCGCTCATTGCTTCGAGGGCGTGACGACCTTCGTCGTGGATGCCGACGGGTTGCGTCCGGGAGCGTGGGCGGTCGCGGTCAGGGTCAGCCTCGACGGCAGTCGCTTCGACATCGGCTCCTGGCAGCCCAGCGCCGACGGCGGCAGCCTCGAACTGTCGCGCGACCGCGCCGTCGCGTTCGCGGGCGACCTGTACGGCAAGGCCGAGCTGCGCCTGGCCGTCGCGCGGCCGCTGTCCGTGCCGTTGCTGTTCACGTTCGTTGTGAGCGGCGCCGAACCGGGCCTGCGTCCGATGGCGGAGCGGTGCCACTGGTCGATCGGACCGGCGTTGAGCGACGCCGGCCGATAGAGGGGGCTACAGCAGCTTGTCCAGCGTGATGGGCAGGTCGCGTACGCGCTTGCCGGTGGCATTGAACACCGCATTGGCAATGGCGGCCGCTGCACCGGTGATGCCGATCTCGCCGATGCCGCGTGCGCCGAGCGGCGCCTGTGGATCGGGGAGGTCGGTCCACATCACGTCGATCTCCGGCACGTCGAGATGCACCGGCACGTGATACTCGGCGAGACTGGGATTCATGACTCGCCCGTTGCGCGGATCGAATTGCGTCTCTTCGGTGAGCGCGAGGCCGATGCCCATGATGATGCCGCCACGGAACTGGCTCGCTGCCGTCTTCGGGTTGAGGATGCGCCCGCAGTCGAACGACCCCAGGAAGCGGCGCACGCGCACTTCGCCGGTAACGCTGTTCACACCCACTTCGGCGAACTGCGCGCCGGTCGAATGCATGGAGTATTTCATCTGCTCCAGCGGCAGCGATCCGCTTTCCTCGGCCTCGACGACGTCGCGTCGGGCACGCCTCAAAATCGAGGTGTAGCTTTCGTGTCGCGAAGGATCGCGGGCGTGTCCCAACCCACCGTCGCGCGCCACGACGTCCGCGAACTTCAGGCCGGCCAGCGGACTGTCGTTGCCGGCAAGCTTCAGCACCTTGCGAACCAGCGATTCGGAGGCTGCTGCTACCGCGGCCACCGTGCCCACTGTCTGCGACGAACCGCCGGCCATCGCACCGGCCGGCAGGGAGCTGTCGCCGTACTCGAACGAGACCTGCTCCAATGTCAGGCCAAGCCGGTCTGCGGCGTGCTGGGCCTGCACCGTCGCGGTGCCCATGCCCATTTCATGGCCTGCGGTCGAGACCTTCAGGCGGCCTTGGGCGTCGAGCCGCAGCCGGGCCTTGGCGCCGGGCATCCGGTAGTAGGGATAGGTGGCAGTGGCCACGCCCGTGCCGACCAACCATTCGCCATCGCGCCGCTGGCCAGGTGTCGGATCGCGTTTCTCCCAGCCGAAGCGCGCCGCACCGTCCGCATAGGCCTTCAGGAGATGGCGCGACGAGAAGGGCGCACCGCTGGTCGGATCCCTTTCGGGCTCCCAGCGTCGCCTGAGCGCAATCGGGTCGATCTTCATCTCGTGCGCCAGCTCGTCGATGGCACTCTCCAACGCGAAGGTGCCAATCGACTCGCCGGGTGCGCGCATGAAGGTGTTGGCCAGCATGTCCAGATCGGCGACCTTCTGCTCCAGCCGGACGTTGCTGGCGGTGTAGAGATGGCGGGCCGGAAAGGTGAACTGCTCCGGACAGTTGTTGTGCGTCGTCATGGCGGCGACGCCGGTGTGGATCAGGGCGGCAAGCCGACCGTTGCGGGTTGCGCCGAGTGCCACACGCTGCACTGTCGGCGTCCGGCCGCCGACCCGGCGATAGACGCTCTCGCGGCTCAGCATCAACCGCACGGGCCGGCCGGCCAGCTTCGCCGCCGCGGCGGCAAGGATCTGGTGGCTCCACAGGCTCTTGCCCCCGAACCCTCCGCCGACGAACGGCGACAGCACGCGCACCTGCTCGGGCTTCAGGCCGAATACTTTGGCCAGCGAGCCCGCGGTGCCGGTGATCATCTGGGTGGCGTCGTGGACGATGAGCTGCTGGCCCTGCCAGCTCACCGTCGCGGCGTGCAGTTCGATGGCGTTGTGGTTATGAGGCGGCGTCGACCAGGTCGCGTCGACCCGATGGTCGGCCGCGGCCAACGCCTTCTCGGCATTGCCAGTCTCAATGATGGACGGTTCGCCAAGGATCGAACCCGGATCGCGCGCGCGCTTCCTTGCCGCGGCGAAATCGGTGGCAGCTTGTTCGGCCGTGTAGGTCACCGACACCAGCCCTGCCGCGTGGTCGGCCTGCACCTGCGTCTCGGCGAGCACCACGGCCACCGCTTCGCCGTTCCAGTGAATCCTGCCGTCCTGCATCACGGGGAGGTTGCTGCCGGACACACCGTCGCCCTCGCCGAAAATTTCCGGAGGCTTGAGGCGCGGCGCGTTGCGATGGGTCATTACCAGCGCGACGCCAGGAGCAGCCTCGGCTGCAGCGGTATCCAGCTCAGCGATACGGCCGCGGGGGATCGTCGAGTGCACGATAGCGGCGTACAGAAGCCCCTCCATCGCGACTTCGGCAGCGAAGCGCGCTTCGCCACGTACCTTGAGCGCTCCATCGAGCCGCGATACAGGCGCACCGAGATGGCCTTGCTGCCCATGGCGCACGTGCGGGCTTGCCGGTCGCGTGCCGGGGACCAGGGCATCGGGGACGTGGCGCAGCACCGTGCGCAGAACTCCAAACACAGTCATGTGCGGACTCCTGCCTGGCGGGCGGCAAGCTGCTCAAGGACGGCGACCATCGTTCGCTTCGTCAGCTCGACCTTGAAGCCGTTGTCGCGCAGCGGCCGGGCCTCGGCCAACTCGGCCTCCGCTGCGCGCCGGAAAGCGGCTTCTCCAGGCGCCGCGCCGCGCAGTTCCGCTTCCGCCGCACGGGCACGCCATGGCTTAGGTGCCACGCCGCCCAGCGCCAATCGCACGTCGTGGATCGTGCCGTCCGCGCCGATCTCGAGGGCCGCGGCGACCGAGACGAGGGCAAACGCGTAGCTCGAGCGGTCGCGCACCTTGCGGTAGGCCGAATGCCGCGCCATCGGCAGCGGCGGCAGCTCGACCGCGGTGATCAGCTCTCCGGGCCGCAGCTCCGTCTCCTGCGCAGGCGTATCGCCCGGCAGCCGATGCAGCGCCTCCAGAGGCAATGTGCGTGCACCCTCTGCGCCTTCGAGATGCACGGTCGCGTCCAGAGCGGTCAGTGCCACGCACAAGTCGGAGGGATGGGTCGCCACGCACGAGGGCGAGGCGCCCAGGATCGCGTGCATGCGGTTGAAGCCGTCCACGGCGTCGCAGCCCGAGCCTGCGGCTCGTTTGTTGCAGCGCGCGGCCTCGTCGTAGAAGTAGAGGCATCGCGTACGCTGCAGCAGGTTGCCGCCGACGGTCGCCATGTTGCGGATCTGCGCCGAGGCGCCCGCCAGGACGGCGCGCGCCAGCATCGGGTAGCGCTCGCGAATCCGACGGTCCGCGGCCAAGGTCGTGTTGGTGGCGGCCGCCCCGATCCTCAGTCTGCCATCGTCGCGCTCGGTGACATCGCGGGCGAGGCCGGTCACGTCGATCAACGCCGTCGGCCGCTCGACACCCTCGCGCATCAGGTCGACGAGGTTGGTGCCGCCGCCCAGATACATGGCGCCGGCGTGCGCGGCCTCGCGAATCGCCGCGGCGGTATCGGCCGGCCGGCTGTAGGTGAAGGGAGTCATGCCGCCTTCTCCTCGCGAACGCTCCGGGAGCCGCTGTCGGCAAAGGTCTCCGCGATCGCGGCCACGATGCCGTTAT
>CALROF020000106.1:0-20753 GCA_943369775.1 Reyranella massiliensis 521 | reverse complement strand
AAGAGACCGCTCGATCGAACCCGGCGGCATGACATCAACGGTGGCGGATAGGCCGCACATCCCCTTCAGTCGCTGCATTAGGTCCTCGGCCGACCGTGCTTCCGCCTGACCGCCGAGCGGCGAGCGGGCCTCGACCCTGACCAGAAGATCGTCGAGCGCACCTGTTCGCGAAAGCTCGATGAGATAATGGCCGCTCAGCGCGGAGTCGCGCAGGATCTGCTCCTCGACCTGACTCGGGAAGAGATTGACGCCACGCACGATCAGCATGTCGTCGCTGCGTCCGGTGATCTTGGCCATCCGCCGCATCGCCGTCACCGAGCCCGGAAGCAACCGCGTGAGATCGCGCGTGCGATAGCGGATCACCGGCATCGCCTCTTTGGTCAACGTCGTAAAGACGAGTTCGCCGGGCTCGCCATCGGCCACCGGCGCGCCGGTCTCGGGATCGACGATTTCGGGATAGAAATGATCCTCCCAGATCGTCGGCCCGTCCTTGGTCTCGACGAACTCGCAGGCCACGCCCGGCCCCATCACTTCGCTGAGGCCGTAGATGTCGACGGCGTCGATACCCAGGCGACGCTCGATTTCCCCGCGCATGGCTTCGGTCCATGGCTCGGCGCCAAAGATGCCAATGCGCATCGCCGTATCGCGCGGATCAATGCCCTGCCGCTCGAACTCTTCGGCGATCGCCAGCATGTAAGAGGGCGTCATCAGCACGACCCGCGCTCCGAATTCACGGATGAGCTGGACTTGGCGTTCGCCGAAGCCGCCTGACATCGGCACCACCGTGCAGCCGAGTCGCTCCGCGCCGTAATGCGCGCCGAGCCCGCCCGTGAACAGGCCGTAGCCGTAGGCATTGTGGATGATATCGCCCGGCCGGGCGCCGCCGGCATGGAGCGAGCGCGCCATCAGCTCGCCCCACGTCGCGATGTCCCGTGCCGAGTAGCCAACCACCGTCGGCCGGCCCGTCGTGCCGCTCGACGCATGCACGCGCACGCAGCGTTCGCGCGGGATCGCCAGCATGCCGTAGGGATAGGCGTCGCGCAGGTCGCTCTTCGCCGTGAAGGGAAAGCGACGGAGATCGTCGAGCGTACGCAGTTGGTCGGGATGGACGCCTACGGCCTCACACTTCGCGCGGTACGGCGCCTGATTGTCGTAGGCATGCCGCACCGCCTCGCGCAGCCGTTCGAGCTGCGTTGCCCGCAAGGCATCGAGAGACAGCTTCGTCTCGGGAAAAAGGTCGCTCGTCATTTACTGTCGAAGCCGAAGCGGCGATAGGCGTAGCCCAGACCGATCAGCGCCGCGCCGAGGCCCAGGAAGGAGAAGACGCGCAGCAGGCCCTGCAGCCCCGCCATGTCGATCAGGAACACCTTGGCGACCACGATGCACACCAGCACCATGCCGGCATGCCGGAACGCTGCGGCCTTGCGCGCAAAGCCCAAAGCCAGCAGGGCGACGCCGAACAGCAACCAGACGATCGAATAGGTGTAGAGCTCCAGCCCATCCGCGTCGAAGCCAGACCGCTCGAACGACGGATCGAAGAAGTGGCGCACCTCGAACGAGACATAGACGAAGGCCAGGATCGAGGCCGTCACCTCGGTGAGGATATCCACCCGGCGGTCCGGTTCGACATCGATCCACTGTCGCGCCAGTCCTGCCATCACCGCAGGCACCGCATAAGCGAGCAGCAGGCCGTTGGCGATGGGCAGAGTGCCGACGCCGGCTGGCTCGAACACGGGATTGGCGATCACGACCTGCACGACCAGCACGAGAAGCGCCGCCGCCACCCCGCTCAGACGCCAAGCCCACAGCGCCACTTGATCGTGGTCACGCCGCGCCCACCAGAGCGCAGCCAGTGCGAACCCTCCCCAGACCAGCACGTAGAAGGCCCGTTCCATGAAACTGGAACCGAGCATATCCATCGCCGTGGGCTGGAAGATGCTCCTGACCTCCAGCGTCAGCAGGACAACGACGAGGAGCGCCGCTACGGCTTCGACGGCGCGCACGAGGCGCGTGTCGCCGGTTGGCCGCAGGAAGCGCAGCGCAACCATCAGGGCGGCGATGGAGATGCCGTATCCCCAGAGGATCCAGTTGAGGATCGGCGTGAGTCCCAGCGGATACTTCAGGATCTCGGGGTTCAGCACGAAGCGCACGACCACGACCGCCAGCAGCGGCCAGCAAAGCTGGCGCAATGACACCAGACCGAGTTGAGCCGCGATGGCAGCGACCGCTGCCAGCTCGATGGCATAGGCCACGGTGATCCACTCGCGATTGAGTTCGAGCGGGATCGCTGCACCAATGAAGAAGGCGACGCCGGCGGCGAGAAAACCCAAGGCCTCGGTGGCGCCCGGCATGGTCTCGCGCCAGCGCACCAGCCGTTCGGCGCCCACCAGGAAGGGCGCCGCGAGTCCGATGCTGATCAACCCCCAGGAGCCGCCCGTCTCGGCACTGCGCAGCACGTACCAGCTCAGCAGGAAGTGCGAGAGTGCCGCGGTCACCGAAAGGGCCGCCCAGAAGCCGGGCCGTGCAGCATTCCACAACAGAGCGAAGGCTCCCGCGGCGTAGAGTCCGCCGAATCCTACCGCGAGCCAAGCGAAGCGCGCATCGCTCCAGTCGGCGGGGACATCGCGCGAAGACAGCCACCACAGGACCAAGGCCGCCAGCGACAAGACCGGTGCCAATGCCGTGGCATACTGGAAGCGCGGCGTCCATCGACCCAAGGCGAATGCCCCGACACCGTGCAGCGCAAGGGCCGCCCAGCCGGTCGTCTGCCGGCCGCCATCCTGCACGATCAGGGCGACGAGCAGTGCACCGGTGATGCCGATCGCCGACCAAACGAGGGCCGCGATATCCCGCGGGGGATTCTCGGCCTCGGCCATCCGTCGCCAGGTCGCCCACACGAAGAGCCCCGACACGCCCACCAGGAACAGGCCGACCCAATGGAGTTCCGACGTGTCGGCCCCCATCAGCATCCAGGCGACCGTCCACAGGACCGCGCCGGCCAGCACGCCCCAGCCCAGAAGCCACCAACCGCGCACGCGGATCACGCCCAGCGTGCCCGCCGCAATGGCAAACAAATAGCCGAACAGCACCGGCGTATTGGGCTCCTGGCTGCCGATGACGGCGGGACTCGCAAAGCCACCGACGAAGGCGAGCGCCGCGACCAGGATGCCGTGACGCAACGACAGGCCCATGCCGAAGGCCGTGAGCGCCGCCGCCGCACCGCCCGCAGCGAACTTGGAAACCATGCCGTAGAGAGCAACGGACGCGAACAGCGATCCGTAAAGAGCGGCCACGCCGGCAGCCGCCAGCGCCTGCGCCACGCGATCGTCCTTGCTCCGCAGCTTTTCGGCACCGCCGATCAGCGCAAAACCGAAGAGCGCCGCCAGGATCACCCGCACCTCGGGCGAGAGATAGCCCTCCTCGATCGAGTAGCGGACGAGGAAGATCGCCGCGAGCGCCAGTGTGATGGCGCCGATCCACAGGAAAGCCCGCGCGCCCAGCCGCTGTTCCCATCCTGCAGAAACGGGCGCGACGCTCGGCACCGGCGACGACGGAGCGGCTTCAATAGTGACGGTTACAGGCTCCGGCGGCGTCTCCGGCTCAAAGGGCGCACCTGGCGCAGGTGCCGCCTCGATGGGGACTGTCGGAGGTTCAACTGCCGGCGCTGCGAACGGCGGCGGCAAGGCCTCGCCGCCGGCCAACTGTCGCCGCACGGCCGCAAGTTCCGAAGCCAACCGTTCGTTCTGCGCGCGCAACCCGGACGTGCGAACCAGTGCGATGATGGCGATCAGCGGGGTGCCGAGCGCCCAGGCGATCCCGATCAGGATGAGAAATATCTCTTCCACAAAAACCTCGGGATCGCCGTTGCCTGTACCCTACTCGGCCGCGACGCGAGTGGCCTGGGCGGCAAAGGCCGCGCGATTGTCCTTCGCAACGATGCCGCGCTTCACCACCATCCGGTGGTTCTCCTTGCGGGCCGCCCGCTTGATGTCGGCCAGCACATCGCCGTCGCACACGACGAAGTCGGCAATGTTGCCTTCCTTGATGCGGCCATGGTCGCCGAGCCGCATCAGGTCGGCAGCGCTGGCGGTCGCGAAGAACAGCGAATCGCGCGCCGAAATGCCGATGTCGCACATGAATTCGAGTTCGCGCGCGTTCTCGCCGTGGCGGTTGTGCGGCGTGCCCGCATCGGTGCCCATCGCGATACGGCCACCGGCCGAATAGTACATCTTGGTCGCTTCGATGTGACGGTCGTAGACGCGCCGGCTCTTCTCGATCACGTAGTCGGGAATCGAGCGGTCGCCCTCGTCGTAGCCCTTGAGGATGTTCTTTACAGCGGCCAGCGTCGGCACCAGCCACACGCCACGTTCCTTCATCTCGCGACAGCATTCTTCGTCCATGAAGATGCCGTGCTCGATGGAATCGATACCGCCCCGAACGGCGTTCAGAATGCCGAGCGCGCCTTGAGCGTGGCTGGCGCAGCACTTGTGGAAGCGATGGGCCTCGCTGATGCCGGCCTTCATCTCCTCGGGGCTGTAGTGTGCATCCTCCGGATTGACGCCGGGTGTCATTACGCCGCCGGTCGCCATGATCTTCACCAGGTCGGAGCCGGCGTGAACCTGCTCACGCACCGCCTTCACGACCTCGTCGATACCATCGGCGACCCGGCCGGTACGATTGCCGTGGCCGCCGGTCATGCAGATCATGCGGCCGGCGCAGCGCATGGTCGGCCCCAGGAAGCGGCCGGCATTCATGGCGTCGCGAATCGCGAACTCGATGTAGTCCTTGCCGCCGCAGTCGCGCACGGCGGTGATGCCGCCTTCGAGCGTGCGCTGCATGAACTCCATGCCGCGCACCGCAATCTGTGCAGCGCTCAGCCGGTCCTGCGCCGCACCAGGATTGCCCTCGGCGCCGGACAGCGAATGGACGTGGCAGTCGATGATGCCGGGAATCAGCGTGCCGCCCGACGTATCGACCCGCTCGCCTGCAAAACCCTTGAACTCGCCCACGGAGGCAACACGCTTGATGCGGCCGCCCTCTTCCAGCACCGCCTGCCCGTCTTGCACCTTCTCGCCGTCGAACAGGCGTCCGCCGACATACAACGTGGCCATTTCCTACTCCCTCGGAAAAGATGATCCGGCAATGTGCATCCGGGTCGGTGACGCGGCAAGCGCGACGCTACCGTCCGGCGGTGCGTTGTCCGCAATCCAGCGGATCCGACGGCGCGTCGCCGCCCAGCGCCCGGAGACGCGCGATTTCACTGTCTATGCCCTGAACGTGCGGATTGTACTTGCGCGCCAGTTCGAAGGCCGCGATGGCGCGGCCATTTTCGCCCATCTCCGCGCGGATCATGCCGAGGCCCGAGTAGGCGCCGAAGTGGCGCGGCTCGCGCTTCACCGTCTCGCAAATGTCCGCCAGCGACCCCGTGAAATTGCCCATCAGCCAGTGCACGGTCGCGCGCTTGTTCCAGGCTTCCGGCAAGTCAGGTGCGATTGCAATCAATTGCGTGAACGTCGCGACCGCCGACTGGAAGTCGCGCTGCTGCATCTCCGCCATGCCGCGCATCATCAGCTCGCGTTGATCTGCGTCGGGAACCATCGTCCACTGCTCCCAGATCGCAGCTTCCAGCGCCTGAATGGCCGACGGATCTGTAGCGGATTGCAGCTTGGCGAACAGGGTATCGAGCATGGTGTTGCTCCCTGGGCTCTGTGCCAGCACGTTCGCCCCCAGCATCAGGCCGATCAGGGCGGCGAGGCCAGAGCGAAGGAGCGTCATGGCGCCTCTGGTTGATGGCGGCTAACGAAAGGCGGCCGGCCTCGGTCCGCCAGTCGCCCAGTCCAGCAGTTCGACCGTATGAGCAATCGGGATGCCAGTGCCCGCCGCGATATTACCGATGCAGCCGAAATTGCCGGCGGCGATCACGTCGGGTTTCACGCTCTCGATGTTGGCCACCTTGCGGTCGCGCAGGCGACGCGACAGCTCGGGCTGCAGCACTTGATAGGTGCCCGCCCAGCCGCAGCAGATATGGCCCTCGGGCACGTCCTTCACGACGAAGCCCGCATCGCGCAGCAGCTTCTTGGGCGGTTCGACGACCTTCTGCCCGTGCTGCATCGAGCAGGCCGCATGATAGGCGACCGTGAGTTTCTGCGGTGTCACGTTCATGAGACCGACCTCGGCCATGACTTCGCTCACATCCTTGGCAAGCCGGGCAACCTGCAGCGCCTTCTCGTGCCACTCCGGTTCGTCGGCCAGCATGTTGCCGTAGTCCTTGACCGTCGTGCCGCAACCCGAGGCATTGATCACGATAGCATCGAGGCCGGCCCCGTCGATCTCGCGCAGCCAGGCCGTGATGTTGCGCTTGGCAAGCTCGATCGCCTCCTCGTTGCGGCCGACATGCAGTACCGAGGAACCACAGCAGCCTGAGCCTGCGACATTCACCACTTCGATATCGTGGCGCGTCAGCAGCCGTACCGTCGCCTCGTTCACCTCGGGCGCAAGCACTTGCTGACCGCACCCCGGCATCAAGGCCACCCGCTTGCGGCGCAGGCCCTTGGCAGGAAACGTTTGGGGACGGTCCACGGGCGACGGAGGTGCCAGCCGATCCGGCACAGCCTCCAGCATGGCCCGCAGACGGCGCAGGAAGGTGGCGCCACCGGCATCCGTGCTCGTCGCCGGCAGGATTGGCGCCAATGGCTTGGCAAGCCGCCCCAGAATCATGGCCCAGCGGAAGAGACCGGGCCGTGGCATCAGATAGGCCAGCACACTGCGCATCAGCCGGTCAGGCAGCGACCGCTTGTAGCTTTCCTCGATGCGATGCCGGCCATGATCGACCAGGTGCATGTAGTTCACGCCCGAGGGACAGGTCGTCATGCACGACAGGCACGACAGGCAGCGATCGACGTGCCGCACCTCCTGAGTTGTCGGTGCCCGATCTCCCTCGAGCATCGCCTTGATGAGATAGATGCGGCCACGCGGGCTGTCGCGCTCGTCGCCCAGCAACACGAAGGTCGGGCAGGTCGCAGTACAGAAACCGCAGTGCACACACTTGCGCAGGATATGCTCGCTGCGGGCGGTCTCATGGTCGGCAAGCTGGGCCAGGGTGAAATTGGTTTGCATCGTCAGCCCATCCGCCCCGGATTGAAGAGCCCCTTGGGGTCGAAGCTCTCCTTCACGCGAGCCGACAGTGCCGCCAGAGCCGGCGATTGCGGCTGGAAGACAGGGACCGCAGCGCGCACCGCTTCAGGAGCACGAATCAGCGTCGCATGGCCGCCGGAGGCGCCGATGGCGTTGCGTACAAGGACATGATCGGCATCGGCACTGGCCGGCAGCGCCAACCAGATCATGCCGCCGGACCAATCATAGAAGGCTTCGGCTGCACGGCGTTCGACGCGGACTCTCGCCACGATGGCCGGGCCTTCGGTCGGCGGGCAGGAGATTTTCCAGACGACGTCGTTTGCGGCGGCTTTGAGTGGCACCACGTCACGCACCTCGTGCCAGAACGTGCGGCTTTCGAGTGTGCCGAGTTCCTCCATTCGAGCGCCGCTATCGGCCAACAGCTCACGCAGACCCTTGAGGCGTGCTTCGACCGAGGGTGCCACGCCTTCGATGCGCAACGCTGTCTTGCCTGGAAGGTGCGCCGCACCCGAAACCTCGTGCGGGCTGCCCATGGCCGCACACATCGCCTGTACGGCCGCCTCGTCGGTGAGGCCCAACAGAAGGAGCGTGCGGGTCTGGTCGGGGGCAGGCAGCACCTTCACTGACACTTCGTCGAGCACGGCCAAGGTGCCCCAGGAGCCGGCGAGAACCTTGGAGAGATCGTAGCCGGTGACGTTCTTCATCACCTTGCCGCCGGACTTGAAGCTCTCGCCGCGGCCGTTGACGCCGTTGAAACCCAGGAGATGATCGCGCGCCGCGCCGGCTGAAAGACGGCGCGGACCGGCAAGATTGCCCATCACGGCACCGACGAGCGTCCCCTCGCCGGCCGGCCGGCCCAGCAGCGGGCCAAGGTCGGGTGGCTCGAAGGCCAGCATCTGATTACGTTGCGCCAACAGCGCCTCAACGTCCTTGAGCGGCGTGCCGGCGCGCAAGGTCATTACCAGTTCCTCGGGCGCATAGTCGATCACGCCGGAGAGGCCCGAAAGATCGAGCACCTGATCGCAGACCATCGGCTTGCCGAGCGCAAGCTTGGCGCCGCTGCCGCGAACGTCGAGCGTCGTCCCCTCGTTGAGCGCCCATTCCACCGCCTGCCGCAACTCCTTAGCGTCGCGCGGCTTGATCGTACTTGCCATCTTTTAGAACCGCGGAATGTCGGGGAACGGGAGCTTGTTCTGTGTCACGACCAGCCGGCCAAGCTCGGCGCAGCGACGCAACTTGGGGAACACCTTGCCGGGATTGAGCAGGTGGTCGGGATCGAAGGCGCATTTCACGCGCATCTGCTGATCGAGATCGATTTCGGTGAACTGCTCGCCCATCAAGTCGCGCTTCTCGATGCCCACTCCGTGCTCGCCGGTCAGCACGCCGCCGACCCGCACGCAGAGGCGCAGGATATCCGCGCCGAACTCTTCGCAGCGACGCAGCTCGTCGGGGTTGTTGGCGTCGAACAGGATCAGCGGATGGAGGTTGCCGTCGCCGGCATGGAAGACGTTGACGACGCGCAGGCCGTGCTGCTTCGACATCTGGCGCATCTCGCCCAGCACTTCGACAAGCTTGCCGCGCGGCACCGAGCCATCGAGGCACATATAGTCCGGTGAGATCTGGCCGACGGCGGGAAAGGCCGCCTTGCGGCCCGCCCAGAACAGCACCCTCTCCTGCTCGTCGTTGCTGACGCGCACGGTCGTGGCGCCACGGCCTCGGGCGATCTCGGCGACCCGGTCGACCAGATGGTCGACCTCGACCGACGGACCATCGAGCTCGACGATCAGCAGCCCTTCGGCATCGAGCGGATAGCCGGCGCCGACATAGGCCTCGGCGCACTTCACCGCATCCTTGTCCATCATCTCCATGCCGCCGGGAATGATGCCGGAGGCGATGACGGCGGCGACGCAATCGGCAGCACCAGCCTCGGTCGGAAAGCCCAGGAGCACGGCTCGCGCCGTCGCAGGCTTGCGCAGCAGGCGCACCGTCACTTCCGTGACGACCCCCAGCAGACCTTCGGAGCCGGTCATCAGGCCCAGCATGTCGTAGCCGCCGGCGTCGAGATGCTTGCCACCCAACCGCACGACCTCGCCCGTCATCAGCACCATCTCGATGCCAAGCAGGTTGTTGGTGGTGAGGCCATACTTCAGGCAGTGCACGCCGCCGGAGTTCTCCGCGACATTGCCGCCGATCGAGCAGGCGATCTGCGAGCTGGGATCGGGCGCGTAGTAGAAGCCCTCGTGCTCGACCGCCTTGGTGATGCCGAGGTTGGTGACGCCGGGCTGCACGCGCGCGCAGCGGTTGGCGTAGTCGATCTCGAGCACACGGTTGAACTTGCCGAGCCCCAGCAGGATCGCATCGCCCACCGGCATCGAGCCGCCGGACAGCGAAGTGCCGGCGCCGCGCGGCACGACCTTGACCTTGTTGTCCTGGCAGTAGCGCAGGATGGCGGAAACCTGTTCGACCGTCTCGGGCAGGACCACGACCAGCGGCATCTGGCGATAAGCCGACAGCGCGTCGCACTCGTAGGGACGCATGCCATCGAGATCGTCGATCACGCCCTCGCCGGGCACGATGGCTTGCAACGCCGAGACGATCTCGGAACGACGAGAGAGAATGGCAGGATCGAGCGGCGGCATCTGCATGCTTCGCTCATACGCCAAATGAAAAAGCGGCGGAAGCCAAAGGCCTCCGCCGCTTTGTTCATGAAGACGCTAACCGCGTTCAGCCGGCCAGTTAGCCCTGGCGAGCCTTGAAGCGCGGGTTGGTCTTGTTGATCACGTAAACACGGCCCTTGCGGCGCACGATGCGGCAGTCCTTGTGACGGGCCTTCACCGACTTGAGAGAATGACGGATCTTCATGGTCCTAACTCAACAAAAAGCCCCGGCCGAGCCGGGGGAATTCCGAAAGCGGGCGGAAAATACGGACCGGCGCCCGATCCGTCAACCCGTTGTTTTCACGTTGGTTTTCCACCCCACTCGTCTGCCAGCCAGGACGGACTTCCTACGCGCCTAAAGACAGATTCGTCAATATTTAGAGGGACTTACGCCCCCGGCCTCCAATCCCTCAACTCCCCGCCGCAGGCCGCGCTGAGTTCGAGGCTGCGGCTCGGAAGGTCGGCAATGACCTCATGATCGGCCGCACTGTACATCGATCAGAGCCCGAACATGCGCTTCTGCACCCGTGCACAGGCCCTTTTCGATAGCCCAGATCGCACTCTTCCAAACACACACCAAGTTCGCCTGCCGAGACATGGCCCTGGAGCTGAATCCGTTCCTGATAGAGTGCAGATCCAGACAGGGAGCCCGTCATGCCGTCACTCACCCTCGCCCAGGCCAACAAGATCGTGGAAGCAGCCCTCGCCAAGGCGCGCGAGATGAAGATCAAGCCGTTGGCCGTGGCGGTGCTCGATTCCTCGGGTCACCTGAAGTCGCTACAGCGCGAGGACGAGGCCAGCATGTTCCGGGTCGACGTCGCCATGGGCAAGGCTTGGGCTGCCGTCGGCATGGGCGCCTCCAGCCGCACGCTCCTCGCCCGCGCCAAAGAGAACCCGCAGTTCTACGGTGCGTTGGCAGCCACGGCGCAGGGCAAGTTCCTGCCGCAGACCGGCGCGGTTCTGATCAAGGACGCAGCCGGCAACATTCTGGGTGCCGCGGGTGCCAGTGGCGGCACGGGCGATGAAGACGAGGCGGCCTGCATTGCAGGCGTCCAGGCTGCCGGGTTGATCGCAGGCTGAAAGTCAGCCCGCGCCATCGGCAAAGGCGATGAGATTCTCATCGGGATCCTTCACGATGAAGACGCGCGCGCCCCATGGCTCCGTCCGCAGACGCTGATGGAAGGGAGTTTCCCTTCTTTCGAACTCCAGAAACAACGCCTTGGCGTCGTCGACCGTCAGCGTCGCCGACAATGCATCGGGTTCGGCGGCGCGAAAGTCCTTACCGAACACCGCGCCAGTGACCTCACGCAAATTCATGCGGCGGCCGTCGCGACAGACCTGAGCGTAGAAAGGCGGCTGCCCGTAGGAGAAAGCAAGCCGGAAGCCGAGCTTTTCGACATAGAACCGGCACGACGTTTTCATGTCGGTCACGAAAAGCTGCGGTTCGGCGGCCAGGATGACGGACGTGTGGAGCGACGATTCTGCTGAAGCTGTCATGATTTCGATCCCTTTGATCAGCGCAGACCAGTTCTCGAACCCGTGTTTTCTGGCAACGAGTTCCTGAGCATCGTTCAGCTTGAAGCCGGCCCGCAGGATCTCGCTGTCGGTCAGATCTCGAAAGTTGGGCAATATCGACCTGATCTGCGCCGCGACGGGATAGTACCCTTCGCGGTGCCACTTCAGGTATCGCTTCGCCTGCTTCCTCAGATTCTCGATGTTCGGCATGGGCGCGCACTACGGTTGGTCTTATCGTAGGCGGGCAATGCCCCTCCGGCCCGTGGCCGATGCGCCCTACAGCAACACGAAGATGCTAACGGGAGGCGATCTCCAGCGTCAACAGACCACTAGGCTTTTCCAGGGCTCAGTCGGATCAGCACGTCCAGCACCAGGATGAGCACGACCTTGCCTTCGGTATCGGTCAGCTCCGTCTTGAAGATTGCGACGGCATCGCGTCGTTCTGGCCTGAGCGTGATCTTCTGGATCTCCGACCGGCCGGTGAGTTTGGTGCCGGGACGAACCGGCGCGGGCAATCGGACCTCGATGCTACGCCCCACGATTGCCGCAACCTTGGACCAGACCGCTTCCACGATGAGCCGTTGGTAGATCGCAATCGTATTGAAGCCGCTGGCGATGAGTCCGCCGAAAGGCCCGGCCGCCGCGGCTTCGGGATCGGTGTGTATCGGCACAGGATCGTACTGTCGCGCGAACTGCAGGATCTCGGCTTCGCTGATGGTGTATTCGCCGAGCTGAAATTGCTGACCTTCGGTAAGGTCTTCTGCGTACAGCATTGCTTCTTTTCTCTTCTGTGAGCTGCCGGTCGATAGTCCCCATCGTTCATCGCACAGCTTACGAAGACAATAACCTTGCAGGTAATGCCAGACTGCCAACTCAGCGCAGCGCTGCGCGCAATGCCGCCGCGACTCCTCCAGGATTCTCGACGATCATTCCATGTCCGGCCTGCGGCACGACGCCGATACCCACACCCTGCTGTGGCAAGCGCTCGGTGTCGGGATCCGGCAGGGAGGCTTCGCCAAAGATGATCGTTCTCGGCATCTTCATCGCATAGAGGAGTTCGCGCCATGTCGGCGTGCCACCGGCGACGAGCGACGTCGCACTGCGATGCACGGCATATGGCGCACTAATGGACATCGAAGCGGCCCAGATTCCGTTTCCCTCCGTCCGCGCGGCTTTCACCAGATCTTGATGTCCATACGCTACGTAGTCGGCTTCTGGCATGGCCGCCACCTTGCGGCTGAACGTGCCTCCACCTGGATCGAGGTTCGGTTCGCCCATCACGAGATGCCGGACGCGATCACCCAGCAGCGCAGCGGCGACGATCGCGACGGCGCCGCCCATGCTGTGACCGTATAGATCCAACGAGTCCGGCGCGAGATTGGTCGCAAGCTCCGCCACCGTGCGCGCATGGTCCTCGACCGTGTAGCCGAAGCCCTCAGGGCGATCGCTGAAGCCCGATCCCAACAAGTCGACAAGCACCATGCGCCGGCCGGCCAGGGCGGGGTCGGACGCGATGCGCGGATAGTCGCTGGACGAGGCACAGCCCAGGCCATGGAGCATGATCAACGGGCGACCATTGCCGGGAATGTCATGGTAGCGAAGGCAGCTTCCGACGCTTTGCAGCACAAGCGATTTCATGGGGTTGCTCTCTTGCCTTTCACCCGATCGCGGGCCTAGAGGTCCGCGGTCCGAATCAAACCTACTCCTCCGGCTCGGTGCTGAATTCGAGCGGGTGGCCGGCGCTGCGGCCCATGTCGTTGGCTTCGGTTGTCTTGGATTCGGCGATGTCGCGCGTGTAGGTCGCAACCACGCAGGCGCCGAGCTGATGGGCCGTCATCATGACGCGATAGGACTGCTCCTCGGTCATGCGGAACACAGCCTTCAGCACCACGACGACGAACTCGCGCGGCGTGTAGTCGTCGTTGAGAAGAATCACCTTGTAGAGCGGCGGCTGCTTGGTCTTGGTCAGCACCACCGTCTGCGGCTTGGTGTCGATATCGCTCATCGGCGCCTCCTCCGCCCTGTCTATTAATACCCCTCGTCCAGGAAGCGTTGCACCAGCCGGTCGGCGCGGCTGCGGTCGGTGAACTGCAGGTGCCGTGCCAGATTGCGGGGCGACGAAGCGAGATAGAAACGCTCGTACTGCTCGTTGCGACTGGCCAGCGCACTGCCGGCAAAATCCCAGGCCAGCCGGAAAATACGGATTCGCTCCTCGGCCGCCATACCCTTGGCACCCGGCAGATAGCGGTCGATCAGCGGCCTCAGGTCGGGATCGGCAAGCTGGGCTGCCGTCGGCGCCGCCAGGAGATTGTGCGAGCCGATTAGGCGCAAGATCTCGTTCACCCGAGGAAACCACAGCGGCAAGGTGGCCCGCAGGGCGTGCAGCGGACGGATGCCGCAGGTCCAGAGGCCGGTCGGCCATTCCTTCGCCTCGGCCTCCGCCGCCACGAGCGCAGCGCGCGTGAACTCGGCATAGGTCCAGATCTCACCGATCAGACGTTGCGTTTCGGGATCAGCCGCGTTGATCGACGCTGCCATACGCAGCGCCAGCCCCCAGGCGAAGTCGAGCTTGGTCCAGGCCCGGATCATGGTCTGCTGCATGATGTTGGGTTGCCAGCTTGAGGTCATCACCGTGTTGTAGGTGGTGAGGTTGCAATCGATGAACAGCCGGTCGCGCGGCACCTCGACATCGTCGAAGATCACGAAGGCATCCTGCTCGTCGAAGCGGCCGGACAATGGATGATCGAAACGATTGTCGGGCGTCGACATCGAATCGCGACAGAGGAACTTAAGTCCTGGTGTGCTCATCGGCACACAGAAGGAGAGCGCGTAATCGTCGGCGCCCTGCGGCAGCGGCGCCGCCGGATAGACCGCGATCTCGTCGGCGAACGGCGCCAGCGTGGCCAGCACGCGCGCGCCACGGACGATGATGCCGTGCTCCGTCTCGCCCACTTTTCTAAGCGCGTGGGCGTTACCGGCCGAGGGCGCATCGCCGGTCGCTTTGTCCACGGTTGGCTGCACGATGGTATGCGTCAGCGCGCTGTCTCCGCGGCGCAGCAGCTTCTGGTAGGCAACCAGCCGCTCCGCCCCCGCCTCGTTGCCATGGACGCCCCACTCATCCGGGCGAGCGGCAAAGCCGGCATAGGTAACGTTCATGTAGTCGGGCGTCCGACCCATCAGGCCGACCGAATATTCGGCCACCTGTCGCAGCGCCTGGTGTCGTCGTGCCAGGTCGTCGGGCGACCGCGGAATCAAATGGCTGACAGGGATTGGCTCGCCGGTCTCGGGATCGGCGGCGAGACAGATGTCGGCATGCTTGTGATGGAGATCGTAGACTTCGGCCAGGGCGTGAGCGGCGCCCCGCAGCTTGGGATGGTCGACGACATCGGCGATCCGCTCGCCATCGACCCAGACTTCACGACTGCCGCGAAGCCCTTTCAGGAATTGTTCGCCCGTCCGTGCCGGCATGCCTGTCCCCCGACCTCACCCAATGCCTTCCCTACCTTGCGTCATAATTTTCGCAGATATCAAGCAGGTTGAGACGAGGTCGGAGCTGCTGCTGCAGTCAGTCGGTCCGTCGCCAACTACCCTTTGGGCATCGTCTCGGCCAAGGCTGGCAGTTTCACTACCTTGGCGTACCAGGCGTCGAGTTGGGGATGGCCCGGCCGCCATGGCTCGTTGGCGAAGCGGAAATCAAGATAGCCCAACGCACAGCCGACAGTGATCTCGCCGATCGTCTTCAGCTCGCCGAACGACGCGGCTTCCTTCTCCAACGTGTCGATGGCACGGCTCACCTTGCCGCGCTGCAGATCGATGTAAGCTTTGCGGCCATCATCCTGCGGCAGCGCGATCTCGCGGCGACGCGGCTGGCTCGCATCCATGATGCCATCGCCCAGCGCCTGCTGCCGCAGCGCATTCCACCGCGCAGGACCCGCCGCCGGAAAAAGCTTGGGCGCACTGCCAACGCTGTCGAGGTACTCGCAGATGACCGGGCTGTCGTAGAGCATCATGCCATCGTCGGTGACGAAGCTCGGCACCTTGGACAGCGGATTGAACGGCAGCAGGGCCGGATCGGTCGTGCCGACGGTCCAACGCTCGATCTTGTCGTTGAGGCCGCGGGCTATCGCACAAGCCATGACCTTGCGGACATACGGACTTGCAGCGGAGTAAGCGATCTTCATGGGGTTCCCTCTTGTCCTTGCTGGGATCGGCGCGCACGCTACCCGGCGCATGGGAGCAACGCCATGAATTTTCAGACCGAGAAGCTCGGCGGCCATATGGCGGCAGCGGTGAGCGGCGTCGATCTCAATTGCCTGCCGGATGTCGCGACGCAGCAAGCGCTGATCGATGTGCTGCACGACAATCTCGTGCTCTGCATCCGCGACCAGCACCTCAAACCGACAGCCTTCCTCGACGCCATGTCGCGGTTCGGAACGCCGATGCTGCGAAAACAGCTCGCCAGCACGCCCGAATGCGCCGAGGTCAACATCATCTCGAGTGAAGATCGCGACGTGCTGGGCGACGGCAAGAAGATCGTGAACGGCGCCAACTGGCACACCGACGACAGCTTCATGCGGGAGCCCTGCTCGCTCACCATGCTCTATGGAGTCGTCGTACCATCCCGCGGCGGCGACACCCAGTTCACCAACATGTATGCCGCCTATGAGGACCTTCCGGCCGAAACCAGGACACGGATCGATCCGCTGAGGGTGATCCACAAATACAGTTCGAGCCGGAAGCTGAGCCGCATCTCGACACGGCCCGCCGAAGAAATGGCCGCCATGCCGGAGGCGACGCATCCCCTGGTGCGCACGCATCCCGAGACGCGGCGCAAGTCGCTCTATCTCAATCCCAACCGCATGGAACAGATCGCGGGGCTCGATCGCGCCGAAAGCGACCGGCTGCTGGACGAGCTGATCAGCCATGCCACGCAGCCGAAATACCAATACCGACATGTCTGGCGTCAGGGCGACATCGTGATCTGGGACAATCGCTGCACGATGCACAAGGCCAACGCCGATTATCCCGAAGGCGAACAGCGCCTGATGCACCGGGTCATCGTCGCTGGCACCGAGCCATTCTAGGCCTCCAGCAGCACGCAGTGCTCCGGCGAAAAAGACAGCGTTACATCGGCGCCTTCCGGTAGGAGATTTACCGGCGGCCGGCGCACGATCAAAGCGCCCACGGCGCTGTCGATGACGTACTGCACGAAATCGCCGTGGAACAGCCGCTGGCGCACTTTGCCCGGCACGTGATTGTCGCCGGACCGCGGTTCGAGATCGATATAGGCGGTGCGCACCGCGACTTCGCTTTCGTTGCCATGCGGTTTATGCGGCGCCATGACCTTCAGCGTCGGACCACCCTCCGCCGCAAACAGCCCCTCGCCCACTGATTTACCCTTGATCAAGTTTGCCGAACCCACGAAGTCGGCGACGAAGCGGCTGCGCGGCTTGTTGTAGATCTCCTCCGGCGTGCCGATCTGCTCGATCACACCCACGTTCATCACGATCACTCGGTCGGAGATCGCGAGCGCCTCCTCCTGGTCGTGAGTGACATAGACCGACGTGATGCCGAGCCGCCGTTGCAGTTCGCGCAACTCGACCCGCATCTCGGCGCGCAGCTTGGCGTCGAGGTTCGAGAGCGGCTCGTCGAACAGCACAACGGTTGGCGAGAAGGCGATGGCGCGGGCCAACGCCACCCGCTGCTGCTGGCCACCGGACAGCTTCGAGGCGCCGCGGTCGGCAAGATGGCGCATCTGCACGAGGTCGAGGGCACGCTCGACATTGGCCTTGACCTCTTCGGCGCCGAGTTTCCGCACGCGCAAGCCGTAGGCGACGTTGTCGAACACCGTCATGTGCGGCCACACGGCGTAGGACTGGAACACCATCGAGACGCCGCGATGCTCGGTATGGACGTTCTTGCGCTGCGAGGAGTCGTACATCGTTTGGCCGTCGATGCTGATCCTGCCACTCGACGGGGACTCCAGGCCTGCGACGGCACGCAGGGTCGTGGTCTTGCCGCAACCCGACGGGCCAAGAAGCGTCAAGTGCTCGCCGCGGCCGACCGTGAAACTCACGCCATTCACCGCCACCTGGTCGCCGTAGCGCACGACCAGGTCCTTCACTTCGATACGCGTCACGCTCACTGCAGCTCCTTGGTCATGCCGCGCGCCACGCGGAACAAGATGATCAACGCCACGATCACCGTGAAGGTCTGGATCAACGCCATCGCCGCCGTGAGTTCCGTGCCGCTTGTGGCGAAGGCGTTCACTATCGACGGCGCGATCACCTTGGCATTGGGGCCCATCAGGAAGGCCGAAGCACCGAGCTCGCGCACGCAGGCCATGAAGATCAGCAGCCATGCCGCGAGGATGCCGGGTTTCAGCAGCGGCAAGGTGACGGTGCGCATCTGGTAACCCCATGAGGCACCGCAGACGCGCGCGCATTCCTCCAGGCTCTTGTCGATCTGCAGCACCACTCCTGCCAGCGTGCGGACACCCAGCGGCAGCATGACCGTGAAGTAGGCCAGCGCCAGCAGCCACAAGGTGCCGTAGAGGCCGACCGGAATGTTGAGCCACGCCCACAACAGCGCCAGGCCGAACACCAAGCGCGGCACGGCCTGCGGGAACATGACGAGATACTCGATCGCGCCGCGGCCGCGCAGGTTGGAGCGATAGATGATCCATACCAGCAGCGCCATGATCACCACGCCCACCGTGGCGACGCCCAGGCCCAGCATGATGCTGTTGAACAACGCCGTGCGCACCGGGCCGAGCGACAACGCAATCTCGTAGTTAGCCAGGGTCCATTGCGCCTGGTGCAGGAGCACGGTGGCAAAGCGCTGCAGCGAGGTCATCAGGAGCGCCGCGATCGGAAAGACCACCGCCAGCGCCACGTAAAGAGCGCAGATGCTGAACAGCACCCAGGCGAACCGCCCCATATCCATCGGCCGGGGCCGGAAGGCCTTGCCGGTGATGGTGGCGAAGCTGCCGCGGGCGATCACGCGGCGATAGAAGGTCAACATGCCGAACATGACGACGAACAGCGAAAGGCCCATCGCCGAGGCGCGGCCATAGTCCGGCGGATAAGCGAGCGTCGAATCCCAGATCGCCGTGGTGATGACGTAGATGCGGCCGGGAATGCCCAGCACGAGTGCGGCGGCGAACGAGCCCAGCATCTCGGCAAAGACAAACAGCATGGCGCCCAGCACGCCCGGCATGACCAGCGGCAGGGTAACGGTCAGCATCGTGCGCAGCTTGGACGCGCCCATGACACGCGCCGATTCCTCGAGCGCGGGATCCATCGACTTCATCGACGCCGAGATCATGACGAAGGCCACGGTGCCCTCGAACAGCGCCATCACCCAGGCGATACCGAAGTGGGTGTAGATGTCGGCGATGTCGCCGGTGCCGCCGACCGCCTTCCACAGTTGGTTGATGAAGCCGCTCTTGGGGCCCGCGATCACCGCCCAGGCGAGCGCGCCGACGAGCGGCGTCATGTAGTACGGCAGCTCCATCAGCCGCTCGAGCTTCTCGCGTCCCGGCACGTTGGTGCGAGTCAGAATCCAGGCGAGCGTGAAGCCGATCAGGATGGCCATCACCGTGGCCATCACCGCGATGACGACCGTGTTCCACACCGTCTTGAAGTCTTCCTCGAAGATCGCGACGTAGTTGGCGATGCCGAATTCGACCGGCGGGAATGCCATAGGGTCGCCGACGTTCAGCGACTCCTCGACCAGGAAGACCATCGGCAGCAGGACCAGGAAGCCGACGATCGCGAGGACCGCCAGCGTCGTCAGGGCCTGCCCGTTGATGCGTGGGCGCAGAACGCCCATCGGTCCGTCAGCCAATGCCTAGCGTCCGGTGCCGACGATTCGGTTCCACTCCTTGGCGAAAGCCGGACGGTCCTTCTCGAAGGCCTCCCAGTCGGCGGGCGAGAGCAGCTTCATCTTGCTCAACGGCACGGTGTCGCTGCCGCCCGGCGCCGGCACGTCGGCCCGCGGCGAATGGAGCAGTAGGGCCTCGGCCAGCGCTTTCTGGCCAACCGGCGACAGGAACCAGTCCATGAACAGTTCGGCGGCGTTGGGATGCGGCGCCTGGTCTACGATGCCGTATGTCTCGGGCACCGCCGGCACGCCGGTATCCGGGAACACGAAGGCGAGCGGAGCGCCCTTGGCCTTGAACTCGATGTAGCCCGAGTACTGGGCCCCCATGATGATCTTGTCCTGGCCGTCGACCAGCCGACCGTATTGCTGGACGTAGGAGTCGAAGGCGCGCGGCTTCTGATCACCGAACTTCTTGAAGTAGTCCATACCGAGGATCGGCAGCAGCATGTACCACACGCCGTGCTGCAGGCCGGAGTTCGACACTTTGACGTTGATCGAGTCCTTCCATTTCGGGTCGAGCAGGTCTTCCCACTTCTTCGGCGCGTCCGCCGCCGATACCTGGTTGGGGTTGTAGGCAATGCCGGCCATGATGACAGAGCCCCAGGTCCAGAAGCCTTCCGGCTGGCTCTTGGCCTCCTTGGGGAAGAACTCCATCTCGGGCGAGACGTACTGGCGGAAACCGCCCTTGCGCTGGAAGTCCAGGATCATGCCCATGTCGGAGATCTGGATGACATCGACGAGATAGGACTTGGCCTGGCGCTCCGACAGCACCTTGGCGTAGAGGGCGCCCGCCTGCAGGCGGACGTAGCTCGTCTTGATCTTGGGGAACACCTTGTTGAAGGCGGCCAGCAGCTTGACCTGCCCCTGCTCCGGATCGGTTGAATAAAGGGTGAAGGCGCCTTCGGCTTCGGCCTTGGCGATGTCGGCGCAGGTCTTGAAGCCTTCCATCTGCTGCGGCTTGTCGCAAACCTTGGGCTTGTTCTGGGCTTGAGCATTGGCGGGCGACCATCCGGCCCAGGCGACGGCACAAAGCACCGCAGCCACAGCAGCAAGCGTCTTCATGATTTCCTCCCGATGCATTCTTGTTGCACGGAGCGTAACGGTGGCTGTCTGGAGGTTCAATCGCTCGATTCAGTCGTCGCTTGCATAGGCTGACATGTCCGTCACCTTACTTGCCGCGATGTCCGCAGCGAGTGCCTTGCGATAGCGCTTCACCTGACTTGGCAGCGACGTCGGCGATGCCTGGGTCAAGTTCATGACGCTTGAGATGAAACGCTCTTCCGCTAGTCTCCGCGCCGCATGCCTCTTACCCATCCTGCTGCCGACTTGTGGACGCTGATCGCCGGCATTGCCGACGAGACACCTCAGGCCCCGGCCTTTCTTCACGCGGATCGCGTATTGAGCTTCGCCGAGCTGGTCGACAGTGCCGCGCGGGCCGCCCAGGGCCTGGCCGACCTGGGTGTCGGTCCGGGCGACCGGGTCGCGCTCTGGCTGCCCAATACGCCCGCCTACCCTGTTCTCCTGTTTGCTTGCGCACGGTTGGGCGCCATCGCCGTTGCCGTG
>CALROF020000105.1:0-21067 GCA_943369775.1 Reyranella massiliensis 521 | reverse complement strand
GAATGCGCTGGCGGTCGGCCGACGTGAACTTCAGGGCGGCCTCGGTCGTTTCGGCGAGCTTCTGAGCCCCCGCCTCGGCATCGGCCTTCTGCTTGGCCTCGGCGGCCTTCTGCTGAGCTTCCGTCGCAGCCTTCTGACGGGCTTCGGCGTCGGCTTTCTGGCGCGCCTCGGCCTCCGCTTTCTGCCGAGCCTCTGCTTCGGCTTTCTGCTGGGCTTCGGCAGCCGCTTTCTGGCGCGCTTCCGTCTCCGCCTTCAACCTAGCTTCGGCCGCAAGCTTTTGACGGGCCTCGGCATCCGCCTTCTGCTGGGCTTCAAGCGCCGCTTTCTGACGCGCCTCTTCCTCGGCCTTCTGACGGGCTTCCGTTTCGGCTTTCAGCTTGGCCTCCGCTGCCGCCTTCTGGCGAGCTTCGGCGTCTGCCTTCTGTTGGGCTTCGGCGGTGGCTTTCTGGCGAGCCTCCGCTTCGGCCTTCTGGCGGGCTTCTGTTTCGGCCTTCAGCTTGGCTTCCGCTGCCGCCTTCTGGCGAGCTTCGGCGTCCGCCTTTTGCTGGGCTTCGGCGGCCGCTTTCTGACGAGCCTCGGCATCGGCTTTCTGGCGCACTTCCGCTTCGGCCTTCAGCCTGGCTTCCACCGCCACCCTTTGCCGAGCGTCCTCTTCGGCTTTCTGTTGAGCCGCCGCGGCTGCTTTCTGCCGGGCCTCGGCGTCGACCTTCTCCTGTGCTTCCGCTGCCGCCTTCTGCCGTGCTTCGGCCTCGGCTTTCTGCTGGGCTTCGAGCGCCGCTTTTTGGCGGGCCTCAGCCTCCGCTTGCCGTTGGGCTTCTGCGGCCGCCTTCTGACGAGCCTCAGCCTCTGCCTTCAGCTGTGCCTCGGCGGCTGCCTTCTGGCGTGCCTCGGCTTCCTGCTGTGCTTTGACTGCCAGTTGCTCGGCGGTCAGGACCGGTGGCGTTTTCGGCGCGAAGATCAAATACCCACCGACGCCCAGGACGAGGACCGCTGCAACGGCGGCGACCAGCCCGAGGCGCTTCTTGTCGGCAAAGCCCGCCTTGAACGCAGCGCCAGCCCCAGCAACGGGACCGTCGGCATCGCGGCTGGCAGGCGGCTTCGGCTTGACTGGAGGCGGCGGGGGCGGAGGCGCAGCGGTTACCTTCGATGCCGGCGTCCGTTTCGGCCTCGCCGCGAAGACAGTCGAATCGCCCTCGGCCTCGCTTTCGGCGGGGAAGAGCACCTCGCGCCAGGATGCAATCGATTGCGGGCGATCTTTCGCGCGCACCATCAGGCCAACGTCGATGCCCTCCAGCGTCGCCGGGAAGTAACCTTCGAGTTCGAGCGCGGCCAACGACTCGTAGGTATCGTTCAGCGCCCGCTCCAGCGAACTGGGGGGCGGCTTGCCGGTGATGGCGTGATAGAGCGTCGCCGATACGCCGTAGATGTCGGTCCACGGCCCCTGCTTGTCCGACGTAAGCTGCTCGGCGGCGGCGTAGCGTGGCGTGAAGATCGCCGTCAGTGCAGCGGTGCGATCGGCCATGGACGCCCGCGACGCGCCAAAATCGATCAGCGTGGGATTGTTCTGAGCATCGAGGATGATGTTGGCCGGCTTGACGTCGCGATGAAGGAAGCCGGTCTTGTGCACCGCTTCCAGCCCGTCGAGCAGGCGGCCCAGAACGTACTCCGCAACGGCCGGTGGCAGCTTGCCGTCCCGCTTCAGGCGCTGCTCCAGCGTATCGCCGCGCGCCAGCCCCATGATCATGTAGGCGGTGCCGTTGGCTTCCAGGAAGTCATGGACGCGGACGACTGCCGGCGCACCGTCCAGGGTCGCGAGGATGCGCGCCTCTTCGAGGAAGCGCTCGCGTCCCCAGATGAAATCTTCGGCGAGCTGCGTGGACCGCGGGACAACCATCGTCCCATCTTCGCGAAGGGCCAGCGAGGTCGGCAGGTACTCTTTGACGGCGACTTCTCGACCGAGCGTCGTATCCTTGGCGTAGTAAGTGATCCCGAAGCCGCCATGCCCGAGAACGGAAATCAGCTCATAGTTGCGCAGCCGCGTCCCCGCGGGCAGCGTGCCCCGTAGCTCTTCCTGCTTGGCGCCAGCCTTGGTCTCGGCCGCCATCCACCGTCCTTGCCATCGAGGTTAGGCCGGCTGCAATTCTAGCCCAAGCGCTGGCGCTACAAAGCGCAAAAAAATGCGAGCCTTGCCGTGAAATGGCCGCCATGGCCTCTGCCGCCGACCGTACATGTTTGACCTCCGGTACGCGATCAAACGGCTGGGCTCTCAATCTCCTCTTGTCGAAGGGACCGGCGTTGCGGATATTTCGACGGTGGTCGGTGCACTACCCGCTTGCCGGGAAGTGACGTCCCAGGAGGAAGCGAGAATCACGTGCGCGCGATTGAGCTGAAACCTCTCATCGGACGTCTCAACGATGTCTGCCGCCGAGCCCTCGAAGCCGCCGCCGGCGCGACGGCCCTACGGACCCACTACAACGTCGAGATCGAGCACATGCTGATCGGCTTGCTCGACCGCACCGACACCGATATCGCCGCGATCCTGCGGCGATGGGAGATCGATCCGGCGAGAGTGCTGACCGAGGTCAATCGATCGCTCGACCGCATGAAGACCGGCAATGCGCGTGCACCTTCGTTGTCGCCCGACATCGTGGAGATGGTGAAGTACGCCTGGCTGCTCGCATCGGTGGAACATGGCGCCACACGTGTACGGTCCGGCCACCTTCTCTGGGCGCTGCTCGCCGACGAGACATTGGCGCTGCGGGCTCGAGAAGTGTCGCCTCGCCTCACCGAGATTCCCGCCGATGTCCTGAAACGCGAGTTGCTCACGATCTGCAAGGATACGGCGGAAGCCGCGCAAGCGACAAAGCAGGCCGATGGTTCCGAAGCCGCCGCGACCGGCGCGGGTGAAACCCGGCCAGGCGGATCGGCGGCCCTCGATCAGTTCACCATCGATCTCACGGCGCAAGCCAAGGCCGGCAAGATCGATCCGATCCTCGGCCGCGATCTCGAGATCCGGCAGATGGTCGATATCCTCACCCGCCGGCGACAGAACAATCCGATCCTTACCGGCGAGGCAGGCGTGGGCAAGACGGCCGTCGTCGAAGGCCTCGCCCTGCGTATCGCTTCCGGCGATGTCCCGCCGGCGTTGCGCGACGTCACCTTGCGAACATTGGATCTCGGTCTGCTGCAGGCTGGAGCGGGCGTGAAAGGCGAATTCGAGAATCGCCTGAAGTCGGTGATCGAAGAGACCAAAGCCAGCCCCAAGCCGATCATCCTGTTCATCGACGAAGCCCACACGCTGATCGGCGCCGGCGGGCAGGCCGGGCAGAACGATGCGGCGAACCTGCTGAAGCCTGCCCTGGCACGCGGCGAGCTGCGGACAGTCGCGGCAACGACTTGGGCTGAATACAAGAAGTACTTTGAGAAGGACGCCGCCCTCACCCGCCGGTTCCAACCCGTGAAGGTGGAGGAGCCCAGCGAGAAGATGGCGACGGCGATGATCCGCGGCCTGGTCGACACTCTCGAACACCACCACAAGGTCAGGATCGTCGACGAGGCGGTGAGCGAAGCAGTGCGCCTGTCGGCCCGCTACATCCCGGCTCGCCAGTTGCCCGACAAAGCCGTCAGCCTGATCGACACGGCCTGCGCTCGCGTGGCGATGAGCCAGAACGCCATTCCAGCGCCGATCGACGACCGCCGCCGGCGCACCGACCTGATCGACACCGAACTCAGGATCATCGAGCGTGAGATGGCATCGGGCCTCGATCACACGGCTCGACGCGACGAGCTGACGGCCGAGCGCGTTCGGGTCAGCGAGGAGCTCGCGGATCTGGAAAAGCGCTGGGAAGCCGAACGGGCGATTGTCACGGAGATCGACGAAGTACGGGGCCGGATCGAAGCTCCCGCCCCCGACGCGGACGGCGCTGCCGACCGTACCAAGCTGGCAGAGCTTTCGACGAAGCTGCGCACCTTGCAAGGCGAGCAGCCGCTGATCTTTCCGATCGTCGACGGCCAGGCGGTCGCAGAGATTGTCGAGAGCTGGACCGGCATCCCCGCCGGACGGATGCAGACCGACGAGATCCGTACCGTTCTCAATCTGCGCGAGGCCATGGAGCGCCGGGTCGTCGGGCAGAGCCATGCCATGTCCGCCGTCGCCAAGGCCATTCATACGAGCCGCGCCGGATTGACCGACCCCCGGCGGCCCATCGGCGTCTTCCTGTTCGTCGGCACCTCAGGCGTCGGCAAGACCGAGACGGCGCTCAGCCTGGCCCAGCTCCTCTACGGCGGAGAACAAAACGTAACCACCATCAACATGGCCGAGTTCAAGGAAGAGCACAAAGTCAGCCTGCTGATGGGCAGTCCGCCAGGCTATGTCGGCTACGGCGAAGGCGGCGTGCTGACTGAAGCTGTGCGGCGGCGGCCTTACAGCGTCGTCCTTCTCGACGAGATGGAGAAGGCACACTCCGGCGTGCAGGACGTGTTCTACTCGGTGTTCGACAAGGGAAACATGAAGGACGGCGAAGGCCGCGACATCGATTTCAAGAACACTGTCATCATCATGACCAGCAATGCTGGTACTGATTTGATCACGAAGCTGTTCGCCGATCCGGACACCGCGCCCGACGCCGCCGGCCTTGCAGAAGCACTGCGGCCGGAGCTGGCAAAGTCCTTCAAGCCGGCCTTCCTCGGCCGGGTGACGCTCGTGCCATATTTCCCTCTGTCGGACTCGGTAATCCGACAGATCGTCGTCATGCAGCTCGAAAAGATCCGAGCCCGCGTCCGCGATACCTATCGCGCGACGATCGACTGGGCTCCTGAGCTCGTAGAGACGATTGCGGCGCGCTGCACCGAGAGCAGTTCCGGTGCAAGAAACGTTGAGAACATTCTCACCCGAACTCTACTGCCCGACCTGTCCGCCGAAATACTGGCGCGGCTTGCCGATGGCGAGACCATTCAGAACGTCCACGTTGGTCTTAAGCCTGATGGGTTGTTCTTCTTTGCCATTAACAAACCCTAATCGGGTTGCTATTGTTTTTGCAGTTGAGTGCTTGTGGACGCCTGCTTTTGGAAGTGGAGGCTGACCGTGGCAATCTACATGAAGTTCGGTTCGGTAAACGGCCCCGTTACGACCGACGGATTTAAGAACTGGATTGAACTTAATTCATTCCAGTTCGGTACGAGCCGACAGATGAGCACCGGAGCTCGCGGCGGCAAGCGCGAAGGCGCAGATCCTTCCATCAGCGAAATCGTGGTGACCAAGGAGAACGATGTTTCGTCCTCCAAGCTCTTCCAGGATGCCGTCGGCGGAAACATGAACACCAAGGTCGAAATCAAGATGACGACGACCACGAAGAACAAGGTCGAGACCTATCTTACCTTCGAACTGGTCGATTGCGGTGTCAGCAGCTACTCCGTGAGTTCAGGCGGCGACAAACCGATGGAAAGCCTGTCGCTAAACTTTACGAAGGTCACGGTTACGCCGACGCCGCTCGACGCCGCGGGCCAGATCAAGAAGGGCGACGTCGTGAGCTACGATCTCCAGAAGATGAAGATGAGCTAAGGAAGATCGGTCGTCGCAATCAAATAGATGCTCAGTGAAGCGACATCGCGGAAAGAGTCGCTTTACTGAGGGGTATCAGGCCGCTTCATACCCACACTGACCACCAAGGCGCTTCGCGCAACGTCATCCTGGATCAGCTCGGCCACGAGTTCCGGCCACGCCATTCGTCCGCGCCGTGCCGCTTCGTCCAACGTATAGCCGAGCGGTGAATTGGGTTCGTTCTGCTTGAACCAGGCGGCAATTTCCTCGAGCTGACGCAGCGCCTGTTCGCGCCCTCCAATCGGGCCCTTCGCCACCGTATTTACGGCGCCTCCGGAAGATTGATCGCCGGCAGGCGCTTGTTCCTGATCGGCTGCAGGCTCAGCGTCCGCAGGAACGAAGCGGCTGCAAACTTCGAGCATGAGTTGCAAGGCATCGCGCACCCTGTTGCCGGATGGACTTGCATCGCCTGCTTTTTCGTCGAGCTGCAAACCCATCTTTTCCCAGGCGTCCGCAGTCTGGACAATCGCATCGCGCAGGGCCTGCCAATGAGCTCGCCCCGCAGCGCGTGCTTCATTCTCGAAATCGTCGAACGGCACGACACCGGCTGCAATCCGCTGCTCACGCCGCTCGGGATCGGTGATGCCGGACAGATCGAGCGTCGCCTGGTATTGCCAGAGACCGAACGGAGCGCCGTCCGGCCGGCCGAACAACGGGGTCTTGCGCAAGGGCTGCATCAGCGTGCCGTCGGCGCCCTGTCCGGAAAGGCCGGCGACAGCAGCGACACGCGTTTCCAGGCCGTTCTCGTCCGGCATCGGATAGAGGCCGTCCCAATGCTGTTCCACGAGCCCGGTTATGATCGACGCTCCTGCCATCAGGCCCGCCAATCCAGCGATCCGGACCAGCGCCTCGGTAAGCCACGTAGCGACCTCGAGATCCTTGGAGCTCGTCTTCAGGGCGTCGATCGCCAGCGTGGCCACCGGACGCCAGAGCGTCGCCACGCCCTCGTCGCTGCCATCGCCGTCGGCCCGCCGCTCGGCATCCCGCGCTTCGGCACGGGCATCGCGCAATCGGAAGTAAAGGGAGGTCGGCGAATAGTCCTGTCGGAGATCGACACCGGTTGCCTGGTCACCGGGAATCGGCGCCAGAATTGCCTCGATATCGGCCGCTTCAAGTTCCGAGATCATTACAAGGCCACCCGCTCTTGAACCTGAGGATGATACAGGCAGCGCCGTTCCGTTGAAGGGTCAAACACAGCGGAAGGTTGTTTTTGTTCGAGACCCGTCACAGGACCGCATGTCCCGCTCGGCACCGCCTTCGGTCGAGCCTCTAAGGCTTTGTTCTACTATGTAAAATCTGCAGGTGCAGCGCATGGACGGGGCACACCGTCCAGAGTATTCTCCGCCCAGGAGGGTCTATGCGATGAGCTCCAGTATCCACGACAAGCTAAATCGTGTGCGCAAACCCAGGGTCCACATCACCTACGAAGTCGAAACCGAAGGCGCTCAGATTCTGCGAGAGCTTCCATTCGTGGTCGGCATCATGGGTGATTTCTCGGGAGATCCGACGACACCCTTGCGCCCCCTTGTCGATCGCAAGTTCACCCAGATCGACCGGGACAACTTCAACGACGTCATGGCCAACATGGCGCCCGGTCTGAAGTTGAAGGTCGACAACAAGCTCGCCGACGATGGCACGCAGATGGCTGTCGATCTCAAGTTCAGCTCGCTGGACGATTTCGAGCCCGCACGCGTCGCCAATCAGGTTCCTGCCCTCGCAGCGCTTCTCCAGACACGCGAGAAGCTGCGCGACCTCATGAGCAAGGTCGATCGTTCGCAGGAGCTGGAAACGCTGCTGGAACAAGTGTTGCGGTCCGAGGACGAGCTCAAGTCCCTGTCGGGCGAATTGGGTATCAAGAAGGCGGAGGGCTAGCACATGGCTGAGAGCGCACGCCAAGGAGAAGCGGCCACCACGACCGAGGCGGCACCCGGTCTACTCGATCAGATCATTACCAATACGAAGCAGACCCAACCCGACCGCGCCCAGGACCTGGTCAAGACCCTCGTCGAACAGGCGCTGGCCGGCACGGTCACGTTCGATCGCAACCTGACCCGCACGTTCGACAAGGCGATCGCAGCAATCGACGCCAAGCTCTCGGCGCAGCTCAACGCCATCATGCACGACCCGAAGTTCCTCAAGCTCGAGGGAACCTGGCGGGGGCTGCATTATCTGGTCCAGAATTCCGAAACCGGCACGGCGATGAAGCTGCGCGTGCTGAACATGAGCAAGCGGGAACTGAACCGCGACCTCACCCGGGCAATCGAGTTCGACCAGAGCGAGCTGTTCAAGAAGATCTACGAAAACGAATTCGGGACACCGGGCGGCGAGCCGTACGGTGCGCTGATCGGCGACTATGAATGGTCGAACCATCCCGACGACATCGAGACGTTGCGGCTGATGTCCAACGTCGCGGCGGGAGCGTTCGCGCCGTTCATTTCGGCGGCATCCGCCAACATGTTCGGCTTCGATTCGTGGACGGAACTGTCCAAGCCGCGCGACCTCGCGAAGATCTTCGATACCGCGGAATATGCGAAGTGGCGCAGCTTCCGCGACAGCGAGGACTCGCGTTTTGTAAACCTCGTGATGCCGCGCGTCATCGCGCGACTGCCTTATGGCAAGGCGACCAAGCCGATCGACGAGTTCGCTTACGAGGAAGCACCGTTGGCACCCGGCGGCAAGACACGCGTGATGGATCACGACTCCTACTGCTGGTCCAATGCCGCCTATGTCATGGGTGCAAGACTGACCGACGCCTTTGCGCGCTATGGCTTTTGCACCGCCATTCGCGGTGCCGAGGGCGGCGGCAAGGTCGAGAACCTGCCGGCCCATGTGTTCACCTCGGACGATGGCGACGTCGACACCAAGTGCCCGACCGAGATCGGCATCACCGACCGGCGTGAGTTCGAACTGTCGAACCAGGGCTTCCTGCCGCTCAGCCACTACAAGAACACCGACTACGCCGTGTTCTTCGGCGGACAGACGACGCAGAAGCCGAAGAAATACGATCGTCCGGAAGCGACATCCAATGCCGCGATCTCCGCACGACTTCCCTACATCATGGCGACCAGCCGGTTCGCCCATTACCTGAAGGTGATGGCGCGCGACAAGATCGGCAGCTTCATGGAAGCCAGCAATGTCGAGAGCTGGCTCAATCGCTGGATTCAGAACTACGTGAATCCAAACGAAGATGCCGGACAGGAAATGAAGGCGCGCTTCCCGCTGCGCGAGGCAAAGATCGAGGTGAAGGAAATTCCGGGCAAGCCGGGCTCCTACAACGCCGTCGCCCATCTGCGGCCCTGGCTGCAGATGGAAGAGCTGACCACGAGCCTGCGCATGGTGGCGAGCATTCCAAAGATGTCCTGACCGCGCGGGCGGTTCCCGCCGGCGCCAACCAGCCTGACAGGGTGGGATCGGCGATATCATGGGCAGTGATGCGACGATATCGGCGGCCACGGCGATGCCCGTGGCGCCTGCCATACAAGGGGCTGCGTCGCAGGGCCGGCCGCTGCGGGAACGCGTTCTGGCCGGACATTATTTTGCCGACCGCCATGCCGCCACGGCCGGCGAACTCAGCACCTTCCTGCATGGCAGGCTCGACACGCTCAATGCGTTGCGGGCGTGGTTCGGCGACGGGCTGACCGGCCTTCTCGCGGCGGGGACACTGCGGGGCGCCATCGACCGCGACATTGCCGACATCGATGCGGCGCTCGGCCAGCAGCTCGACGCCGTGCTGCATGCTCCGCGGCTCCAGCAGCTCGAAGGGCGTTGGCGCGGCCTTGCCTGGCTGGTCGCCGGCATCGAACCGGGCCGGCGCGTCAAGGTCCGGCTGCTTCCCGTCAAATGGGCGGAGGTCTGCCGGGACCTCGAGCGGGCTTTGGAATTCGACCAGAGCCAGATGTTCCGGCGGATCTATGAGGACGAGTTCGGCATGCCGGGAGGCGAGCCCTATGGCCTGATGGTCATCGACCATGCCGTCCGGCATCACGTCGGTCCCGCCGCGCCGACAGACGATGTCGGGGCGCTCATGAGGTTTTCGGCGGTTGCCGCGGCCGCTTTCATGCCGACCGTGCTTTCCCTCAATCCGAACGTGCTCGAAGTTGGTCAGTTTGCCGATCTCGAAGGCGTGCGGGACATCACCGCCCCGTTGCGCAGCGCGGAGCATATGCGCTGGCGCAGCCTGGCGGGACGCGCCGACATGCGCTTCATCGCGATCACGTTTCCGCGATTGCTGGCGCGCCATCCGTGGACGGACGATCCCAGCCGGGTGGACGGCTTTCGCTACAGCGAATACGCCCCCGACACGGCATCGCGCGTATGGATGAGTGCAGGCTACGCATTCGCTGCCTGCGCGGTGCGCGCCTTCGCCGACAACAACTGGCCGGCCGATGTCCGAGGGGTGGAAATCGATCGGATCGGCGGTGGGCTGGTCACAGACCTTCCGTCGGAGCCTTTTGCCAGCGGGCCGCCCCTTGCCTGGCCGCGCCGGGCCATCGAGTACCAGCTCAGCAGCCGGCAGGAGCAGGCGCTGGTCGAGGTCGGCATGATGCCTGTAGGCGTGCTGCCCTTTGGCCCCGACATGGTGTTCGGCTCCTCGCGCAGCCTACAAGCGCCTGCGAGCTATTCGGGTGCGACTGCCGCAGCGGCCGAGGCCAACGCCCGGCTCTCCGCCCAGATTAACTCCATGCTGTGTGCCGCGCGCTTCGCCCATCTGCTCAAGGTCATGGGCCGGGACATGGTGGGCTCCTTCAGAACGGCCGACGAAATCGAACGCCAGCTCAATCGTTGGCTGCAGGACTACGTCAACACCAACATCGACGGCACGACCGATTCGCGGGCGCGCTATCCCCTGGTCGAAGGCAATGTCGAGGTGCGCGAACTCCCGGGGAAGCCGGGTGTCTTCGGTTGTACCATTCACCTGCGGCCGCATTATCAGCTCGACGACGTCACGACCGCATTCCACCTTGTCACCGAACTTGCAGCGCCGCGCACCTGACGCCTCTGCGTCGGGTCATCCTGTCAGGAGGATCGATGTCCAGTTCTCCCCCGAAGGCTTCCGGCCGCAGCGAGGCGGGCCGCCTGTTTCACGAGGGCAATCTCGCTGAGGCCGTGACCGCCGCGACGGCTGCCGTACGCAAGGCGCCGACCGACATCGGGGCACGAGTTCTTCTCGCCGAACTCCTTGTTTTCTCCGGCAATGTCGATCGCGTCGACGTGGTTCTCGATGCCTGTGCCGACCTCGACCCGACGGCGGCCGTGGTGGTGGCTGAGTTCCGTCAGCTCCTGCGTGGGGAGACGGCGCGGCGGCAACTTTTCACGGAGGGCCGTGTGCCCGAGTTCCTTGGCGAGCCCACCGAGGCCCAGCGCCTGTCGCTGGCGGCCGTGGTGGCGTTGCGCAACGACGCATTCGAGGAAGCTGGTAAGCTCGCCACGCAGGCCGAGGAGGCGCGGCCACATCCCAGCGGCAGTCTCCGTGGCACGCCGTTCGACGACATGCGCGACGCCGACGATCTGCTGGCCTCCTGCTTCGAAGTCATCACCACGACCGGCAAGTACTTCTGGATTTCGCCCGACAGGGTCGCTCTGCTGGAGTTGCACCCAATGAAGCGGCCGCGCGACCTCTTCTGGCGCCGTGCCACCATGCAGGTTACCGGCGGCCCCGATGGCGACGTCTACCTGCCCACTCTCTATCCACCTGTTCCCGGTGCCGCCGCGACCCTGCCCGACGCCCTGAAGCTTGGCCGGGCCACCGAATGGCAACAATCTGGCGAGAACGGCCCGATGCGTGGCGTGGGCGCCGTGACGCTGCTGGTAGGGGAAGAGGCCCAGACCTGGCTGGAGATGGAAGACCTCAAGTTCCAGGCCGGTGCATGAGCGACGTCAGAGGACGCGCCACATCGGAAAGCAAAGGCGCCGCGCGCGTGCGGCGGGCGCAGCTTCCCCTGCTCGACAGGCTCATCGATACCGAGCCGACGGAGCAGACGGATCGCGCGCTTTCGACGTCGGCCGCAATGGCCGTTCTGCGGGCCAGCGTCTGTGCCGACCTTGAAGAACTGTTGAACACCCGCCGGCGCTGGCGCTCCTGGGATCCAGATCTTTCGGAACTGAAGCATTCCCTTGTCGCGTTCGGATTGCCTGACTTTGCCTCCGGCGCCTTCAACGATCCGCGCCGGCGCGAGGAGTTGCGTCTGCACGTCGAGGAATGCATCCGCAACTTCGAACCGCGCATCACCAACCTCCGGGTCTCGCTTGTCGAAGCAACCGACAGGACGAGCGGCACCTTGCGTTTGCGGATCGACGCGATGCTCCGGGCCGAGCCGGCGCCCGAGCCCATCATCTTCGACACCGTCGTCGATCTCGTCGCCAAGACCGTGACTGTTTCCGAAGAGGAGAGCTGACGGGTGTCGGACGCGCTGCTCGCCTACTTCAATAGAGAACTCCAGGCTTTACGCGGGCTGGCCGGCGAATTCGCGGAGCGTCACCCCAAAATCGCCGGTCGCCTGCGCCTGACGAAGGATACCGTCGACGATCCGCACGTAGGCCGCTTGCTCGAGGGCGTTGCCTTCCTGGGCGCCCGCGTACAGCACCGGCTCGACGACGAGTTTCCGGAACTGACCGATGGCCTGCTCTCGGTCCTCTACCCGCATTATCTCGCGCCCATGCCGTCGGTGGCGATTACCCGGTTCGCCGCCGATCCGGGCATGCCGGGGCCCGCCCACCTGCCGGCCGGCCTCGCCATCGAAAGCGAGCCCGTCGGCGGCGAGCCCTGTCAGTTCCGCACGGCCTATCCGTTGACGCTTTGGCCCATCGAGGTCGAAGCGGTTCGTCTTTCGGGCATGCCCCTGCCCGCCCCGCCCAATCCGGCGGCGGAAGAGGCCGTGTCGTGCCTGCGGATCACCTTGCGGTGCGCCGACCCGGCCGTCACCTTCACGCAGCTCGGGCTCGACAAGCTGCGCTTCTTCCTGGGCGGCGAGCAGGGATCGCTGCTTCTCGAGCTATTGCTCGCGCACACCGTGTCGGTCGCCCTTGCCGACGATCATACGGACGCGCGGCCGGTGATCTTGCCGCCCGATGTGCTGCAGGCTGTCGGCTTTGCGCCGGAGGAAGCGCTCTTCCCGTGGCCCGCGCGCTCCTTCTCGGGCTTCCGCCTCTTGAGCGAGTACTTCGCCGCCCGCGAAAAGTTCCTGTTCATCGACATCAACCGCCTCGACGCCAAGACCATGGTGTCGGCCGGCAATCGAATGGACATCTTCATCTATCTCGACCGCGCAATACCGGATCTCGAGAGGTCGGTTCAGGCGACCAGCCTGACGCTCGGCTGCACCCCCATCGTCAATCTGTTCGAGCAGAAGTGCGACCCCATACAGCTCGACCACACGAGCATCGAGTATCGGATCGAACCGGATGTCCGGCGGCCTGCGAGCCTGGAGATCTGGTCGGTCGAACGTGTCCGCGAAAGTCTCCCCGGCGGCGAGTTCCGCACCTGGCAACCTTTCCATCGGCTGACGCGTCGTCACACGGGCGATGCGGCGGATGTCGGCCGGTTCTTCGGCACCGCGCGTCGTGAAACGACCGGCGGTATCCGCGGCACCGACGTCTTCCTCCTGCCGCACGATGCAGGCTTCGATCCCCAGGACGAGGCGACCGGGGTTCTGTCGATTGACGCCCTTTGCTGCAATCGCGACCTGCCCGCATCGCTGCCATTCGGTGGCGGGCGGCCGACGTTACGTCTGGTGGAGGGCGCTGCGGTCGTCACTGGCCTGACATGCCTCACCGCGCCAACGCCGACCTTGCGCATGCCTCTCCAGGAGCGCGGCTTCTGGCGGCTGATCTCCCATCTTTCCCTTGGTCATCTCAGCGTTGTCGGCGGCGAAGCCGCAGCGGAAGCGTTGCGCGAAGTGCTGCGCCTCTATGATTGCCGCGAGACGACCGAGTCTCGAGCGGCGATCCGTGCACTGCTCGACGTTTCGTCGCGCCCAGGGACGGCGCGCATCCCGGGCCTCAGCGGCCCTGGCAAACGCGCCGGCGGATTCTGCCGTGGGCTGGACGTAACCCTGACATTCGATGGCCAGGCCTGGACGACCAGCGGACTCTATCTGCTCGCCTCCGTGCTGGACCGCTTCCTCGCCTTACATGCGACCGTGAACTCGTTTGTGCGGACCGAGGCGCGTCTGCGCGGCCGCCCCGAAGCCGTTGCCAAGTGGCCGCCCCGCGCCGGCAGCCAGGTGTTGTTGTGACCGACCTGCCTCAGGGCCGACGCCGTCGCAGCGCCTGGGCACGTCTGCAGGCGGAGCCGAGGCGCTTCACCTTCGACGCGGCAGTGCGCCTTCTCACCTTCAATCGCCGCCAGCCGGATCCCGCCGAGGCGACGAGGTTCACCGCCGTTGCTGGATCGGCCTATTCCGGCGCCGAAGTGACCGAGGTGCGGCCCGATGCCAAGGAGTCCGTCCCGCGCGTCACGGTCGGTCTCATCGGTCTTACCGGCCCGGTCGGCGTGCTGCCGCGGCAATATTCCGATGCGGTCGTTGCCGATCAGAGGACGCGCTCCTTCTCCCTCACCGATTTTCTCGACGTCGTCTCGCATCGCATGATCGCGGCCTTCGCGGCCGCCGGTGCAAAATACCGTCCACATCGCGCTGCCGACTCAGGCCTGCTGGCATCGCCGCAAAAGCCGGCCGACCCCGTCGCCGACGTCCTGCTGGCGCTGACCGGTTACGCCACGCCGCATCTCGCCAACCGCCTGTTGGCCGGCCCGGCGGCGCTGCGCCATTACGCGGGCTTCTTTTCCGCCCATCCCCGCTCGACGGACCGTCTCGAAGCCCTCGCCTCGGACTGGCTGGGACGGCCGGTCAAGGTCAACCAGTTTGCCGGCGCGTGGATGGCTCTCCCGGTTGACCAGCGCACCCGCCTGCCAACCGGCGTTTCTCTCGGTGCCTTCAGTCAGTTGGGCATCGACGCTGCAGCCGGTGTCCGTGCCTGGGACCAGCAGGCACGGATCATCCTGAAGATCGGCCCGCTCGACCTGCCCTATTTCGAGCGATTGCTGCCGAACAGCCCGCTGCTGCGCGAGCTGGTATCGCTGGTCCGTGCCTTCGTGGGCTTCGAGGTCGGGTTCGCCATCAATCCCGTGCTTGCCCGCGACGCCGTTCCGCCGCTTGCCTTGTCCAATCCGGAGACGGCCGGTGCCGCTGGCGCGGGGCCGCTTCTGGGCTGGAATACCTGGTTACCAACATCCGCGGTCCTCCCTCGACGGACGGATGCTGACGACGCCGTATTCGAGGGTGAAGTCGTCGAAGGACATTCATGAGCCGACCGTGGAGCAACGGCTACGTAGCCGACGTTGCGTATATCGAGGGGTACTACGTCCAGCAGTCGCCGATGCGTCTGGCTTTGGCTTGCCATATCGGCGGCGTGGCCATGGACCTTCCCGAACCCGGCGACCAGGTCAGCTATCTCGAACTGGGATGCGGCATGGGGATCGGCGCGTTGCTGACTGCCGCCGCCAATCCGGGATGGCAGGTGACCGCAATCGACTACAACCCCGCCCATATTGCCGTCGGCGCCGGCCTCGCCCGGGCCGCCCGTCTCGACAACATCCAGTTCGTGGAGGCCGACCTTTCTCAGTTCGCGGAAAGCGCGGAAGGAAGGGCAATGCCGGCGGCCGACTTCGTCAGCATGCACGGCTTGTGGTCCTGGGTGAGCGGCGACGTGCGGGCCGGGATCGTCCGGCTCCTCGCCGCCAAGACACGGCCGGGCGGCGTCGTACATGTGAGCTACAACGCCTTGCCGGCCTGGCAGGGCGCCATCGGCATGCAGCGTATCGTCTACGAAGCCGGCATCCGGTCCGCCGGCCGCAGCGACGTGCAGGCCCAGACCGGGCTCGCCCTCACGCGCGACATCAAAGCTGCCGGAGGCAAGTACCTGGTCGAGAGCCCGCTCGCGAGCGACCTCATCGACACGACAAGCGCCATGGCGGCAGAGTATCTGTCGCATGAGTTCATGAGTGCTCATTGGGCACCGGCCTTCCACGCCGACGTCGCCGCAGCGATGGCGGGTGCCAAGCTGGACTGGATCGCCTCGGCCAATCCGCTGGAGAACTTCAACGAGTTGATGCTGACGGAGGAGCAGCGCGCGCTGCTGGATCGCTACGACGATCCGATCATGCGCGAACTGATCAAGGACACCTGCTTTCCGCGTCAGCTACGCCACGACATCTTCATGCGCGGCGCCCGGCGGCTGCGCAACGAAGAGCGTGACGCCAGGATCGCTCGCCTGACCCTCATCCCGGTAGTCAGCCCGGGAGAACTGCAGACGACACTGCACGTACCGGCGGGCATGGCGGAAATGTCCGCCCCCCTGAAGAACATGATGGCTGCGGCGATGCGGGGCCCGGCGACGGTCGCCGAGCTGCTCGCGCTCGAACCGGGCCGCAGCACACCGCCGGAGCTGATCGGCGTGCTGGTGGGGTCCAATCAATGCCAGGTCGCCCTGAGGCCCGATGGGCCACAACCCGATTCTGCCGACCGACTGAATCGCGCCCTCGCTGCGCGCGTGGTGTCGATTGCCGAAGCCAAGACGTCGAGCGGCCTTGCGTCATCGAGGTTGGGTGGTGGCCTCTCGGCACCTCCCCTCGTGCAGTTCATCGCCGGCCGGCTCCTGAGTGGAGAACGCGAGGATCAGATCGAGGCATGGATCGAAAAGCTCAGCGCCGACATCCTGCCGGAAAAGCGCGACAAGGTCAGGGAGGTGGTGAGCGTCGCCGTCGAGCAGCGTGTACCTATCCTTCGTCAGCTTCGGATCGTGCCGGCATAAGGAGACGCCGCCGAAATGAACGAAATCAATGAGATACGCGAGTAGATGGATCGACGACACCGAAGGTGATCAGGTGCGCAACGCCATGCTTGTTCCTTTTCCGGTTGAGCTGGGCTACCGTACCGGCTTGGGAGAATCGGCCGTGATGTGGCTTCTACCCACTGGGATGCCGTAGCAGATGCCCCCCGACAGGAAACCGCTACTGTCACTCACGAGTACGGCGGAATCGCCGTTGCATCCTATTCGGATGGTGGCGCACGAGATCATCTGCGATCTGTTTCGCTTCGAAATCGAAGTGGTGCCAACGACAGACGACAAGATCGACATGAAGGCCATGCTGAACAAGCCGGCCTGCCTTGCCGTCAACCATGGCAACGAGACAACGCGCTATTTCCACGGCATCGTCAGCCGTTTCAGCCTTATCGAGCGGCAAGGCCATACCGAGTCGCTCTACCTCATGGTTCTCGAACCGCAGCTCGCACACGCCGACTTTCGCAGCGACTGCCGCCTGTTCTTCAACAAGACCGCCGAAGACATCATCAAGACGATCCTGGGTGAAATGGGCGTGACGAAAACAGCGTTTCGCCTCTACTCCCAGCCACCGCAGCGCAAGGTGACCACGCAGTACAACGAGACATCGTTGGATTTCGTGACTCGACTGATGGAAGAAGAAGGCTGGTACTATTTCTTCGAGCACGCGTCCGACGGGCACACGCTCGTGGTGACCAACGACAACAATGGATTCACCACCATTGCCGATGCGACCGTCCGACTTGGTGTGCACGACGCGTCGGACATGCTGAGCGAGCATCGACGGATCGAAGAGTTTGCCGAAGGCAAGATAGCCCTTCGCGATTACGACGACGAATCACCCAGCAAGAATCTCAAGGTCGAGCAGAGCACGATCCTCAAGCATGGTGGAACCAGCCATCGCCCGGTGTTCCAGTGGCCGGCCCTGACCTACGACACTTCGCAAGCCAAGGAGCGGGCCAAGCGGCGGATGGAAGCGGCCGAAGCGTCGGTTTCCCTAATCGAGGCGAATGGCGCGCTGGCCAGTCTCTTCGCCGGTGGAAAGTACAAGTTTCGCGACAAGAGCGGCACCGAGACTGTCTACGTCGTCCGGGAGATCACTCACACGGCCGAAGACACGGCAGCTGTCGCCAACGAGGGAACGGCGAGCTACCTGAACAGCTTCTCGGCCTTTCCAAATACGGTGCCCTGGCGCGAACCGATGGAGACGCCGCGCCCCCGCATGGAGGGATTGCACACCGCCATCGTCGTCGGCCCCGGTGGTGAGGAGATCTACACCGACGATCATGGGCGCGTGAAGATCCGGTTTCCCTGGGATTGGCGCGAGGACGCAACCGCCGACAGCGGCAACTGGGCTCGCGTCGTGCAGCCCTGGGCCGGCGATCAGTGGGGCGCACAGTTCATCCCGCGCGTGGGCACCGAAGTCGCCGTCGCCTTCATGGACTCCGACCCGGACCGGCCGATCGTCGTAGGCGGCCTCTACAACGGCAACGACAAGCCGATCTTTCCCGTGGGCGAAAAGACGAAGCTCGGCTTTCGTTCGCGCTCGACCACCAAGGGTGGCTCCGACGACTTCAACGAAATCTCGGTAGACGACAAGAAGGGCAAGGAACTGCTCTTTCTGCACGCGCAGAAGGACATGAAGGTCGAGGTCGAGAACGACCAGAACCTAAAGATCGAAAACAATCGCACGGTCGTGATCACCGGCAACGAGGACGTCACACTCAAGCGGGGTAATCAGACGACCAAACTGGACCTGGGCGATGTCTCGGTGACCACTAGCCTCGGCAAGATTTCCATGGAGGCCCTTCAATCCATCACGCTGAAAGTCGGATCGAGCACCGTCACGCTGGACCAGATGGGTGTCACGGTGAAGGGCATGATGGTGAAAATCGACGGGTCGATAATGACGGACCTGAAAGGCACGATGACGACCGTCAACGGCACTGCGATGCTGACGCTCAAGGGCGGCATCCTCATGATCAACTAATAGACTTCGACATGCCCACCCAGCCCCCTTCTCGCAACAAGATCAGCGGAGAACTTTCGCGTTTGCTGCCGCATCTGCAGCTCGACGCCAAGGCAACCGCGGCGCTCGATGGATGCGAGGAAGCGGCTGGCGCCTTGAACCGACTTGAAGAGGCAGGCCTCCTGGCCGAAGCGGCACGCCTTGTCGCCCACGCCCTGCCGGCCCGCGAAGCCGTTTGGTGGGCCTGTGCCTGTTCACGTCATACCGCTTCGTCCAGCACCAACGCAGAGTCGGAAACTGCAGCTCGCGACGCCGCAGAAGAATGGGTGCGGCGGCAATCCGACGAACAGCGCCGTGCGGCAATGAAGGAAGCCGAGAAGTCCGGCTTCGGAAGCCCCGAGGCCTGGGCCGCCGTTGCCGCTTTCTGGAGCGGCGACTCGATGGCGCCGCTCGATGTGCCGAAGGTACCGCCGCAGCCGCACTTCACGGGGCTTGCCGTCGCCGGCGCGGTTGCCATGTCTGCCGTCCGCGGATCGGCAGTGCGGCGCGACGAACGGCTTCGCGCCTTTCTCGCCTCGGCCAAGGACATTGCTGCCGGTGGCGCCGGCCGCATCGACGTGGAGAAGGTCTGATGGGCATGCCGGCTGCACGCCTGACAGACATGCATGTTTGCCCCATGGTCACGGTGCTAGTCCCGCATGTCGGCGGGCCGATTGTCGGACCCGGTTGTCCCACCGTGCTGATCGGCGGCATGCCCGCGGCATGTGTCGGCGACATCGTCACCTGCGCCGGACCGCCCGATGCCATCGTTCTGGGGTCTTTCACGGTGTTGTTCGGCGGCCGGCCGGCCGCTCAATTGGGCAGCTTGACCGCGCATGGCGGCACGGTCGTCATGGGCTACCCGATGGTCCTCATCGGCTGACGGGTCGGCGTACCTTACGCATCCTTCGGCATTGTCGGGATCGACGCATTCACCGTCGTGACGTCTATCGCCGCCGCTTGATCGGCGCCGAAGGTGATGGTGATGGCCGTGACATTGTCGTTCACCTTGGCCGTCAGAGCGGCCGCCACAAGACGTTCTGCCCCGGAGTCGCTGTCGCCGGAAAGCAACTCCAGCAACTGGTCTTCCGGCAAGGTCTTGCACAGGCCATCGCTGCACAGGAGAAGCCGGTCGCCCACCTGGAGTTGGCCGGTGCGCTTCTCGAGTTCGAGAGGATCGCTGTCGGCACCCACGGCGCGGGTGATGACGTTGGCATGCGGGTGGCCGATCGCCTCCCCTTCCGTGATCGTGCCGCTTTCGACCAGCGCCTGAACCAAACTGTGATCGCGCGTGATCCTGGTGAGCGAATGACCGCGCAGCAGGTAGGCGCGTGAATCGCCCGCCCACAGGCAGGCGAAATGGTCGTCGCGTGCCAGGAGAACGACGACTGTCGTAGCCATCAGCACGTCGGCGCCACGCTGCGACGCCGCCTCGCGCAGGCGGGAATGCGCCTGCTCAAGGCGGGAGCGCACCTCGACGAGCATCTCGGCGGCCGAGAGTCCAGGCTCGATGGTCTGCAGGCTGCTGACGACTTCGGCCGAGGCAACCTCTCCCGACTCATGCCCCCCCGCGCCGTCTGCCACCGCCCAGAGGCCGAGATCGGGCCGATTGACGAAACCGTCCTCATTCAGCCGGTTCGCCGTACCGGCATGGGTAACAGCCGACGAAGAGAAACTGCCAAATCGGGCCACGTCCTGATCGATCCTGGTATCGGCCATTACGAAGCTCCCCAACCATCATCCATTAGTGCGGCGAAACGGGCTCCCACGGGGAGCGCAGCACCGGTCTCCAAACGCGCCGCAACGCGCGGGCCACCTTCGGTCCACCACGCTGCGTACCCCGGAGCAACGTCGACGGCCGATTCCGACGCTTCCTCGGCGACAAGGGCAGCCTGAACACGCTGCCACACCTCTGCCGGTTCGAGATCGACTTCGAGAGCGTCGCGCCCGGCCTCTTCCGCGGCCATCAGGAACGCCGTCATTGCCCCCACGTGCGGCGCCCAATCACTGCGGGCCGTGGCGGCGATCGTCAGGGGATAGTAGCGGCCAACCTTGTCCACGCTGGGCAACCAGAGGCCGAGGATGCCATCCCCGCCGACCAAGCCGGGCGGCAGGACGAAATGCCAGACCGGCGCCTCCAGCCAGGCTTCGAGCCATTCCTCGCGAGGCCGGAGCTGCGTGGCCGCCAGACCGCGCTGCCACCAGGCATCCCAGGCGTCCGTGAAGTCGCGGGACAGTCCCTCGCGCACGAAATCCCCACGCGACGGCAGCTTGCCGAAGAGGCCTGCACTCGCTTGAAGAGGCAGTGCCGCCACGACGCACCTATTCTCGGACCGACGGGCAGCGGAAGTCCTGCAGGACGCCCGGCGCGAAGGGATTGAGCACCGAGGCCGCCCGAATCTCGAACGTCGCCTCCCGGTTGCCGAGCGTGAACGTCAGCGTATAGCGCTCCGGTGAATCGGCCTGGCGCAGCGTGCCGCGGCCGAACAGGCGGAACATCGCCCAAGGCCCGGTCTCGGCCAGCACGCCCGTGCCGCCGGGCGGCGGCGGATCGAAGACGAGCCGCACGTTCTGAATGCGATTCGGTCCGGGCCAGGTAATCTGTGTCGACCGCGACGGCC
>CALROF020000104.1:0-21152 GCA_943369775.1 Reyranella massiliensis 521 | reverse complement strand
GAGCCGGCGGTATTCGATGCGCCCCTTGGCACGCTTCAGGAGATCGCCCAGGCGCTTCAGGTCGGCAAGCTGCCAGGCCGCATCCTGGCGGGTGGCGCGCAGCAGGATGTGGCCGGGCTCGTGCTGACGCAACGTGTCGTAGATCAGGTCCGAGCTGAACGTCACCTGACGGCGCGACTTCTCCTCGCCGGGAAAGCGCCGCTCGATCAGGCCGGCGATCACCGCGACGTTGCGGAACGAGCGACGCAGCATCGTCGACTCGTCCATCCAGGCTTCGAGATCGTCGCCCAACATGTCCTCGTCGAAGAGCTGGTCGAGCTGCGCCTTGGTCGGTGGCCGCAGGCCCCAGAGGCCAAGAACGTAATCCGTGGCGACGAATCCCAGCGGCCGCAGCCCCATGCGCTCCATGCGGCGCGTCAGCAGCATGCCGAGCGTCTGGTGCGCGTTCCGGCCCTCGAAGCAGTAAGCCACGATGAACTGCTTGCCGCCGCGCGGGAATCCTTCGATCAGCAGCTTGTCGCCACTCGGCAAGGTCGAGCGGATGCGCTGGATGCGCAGCCACTCGCGCACTTCGGCCGGCAACTTGGGATGCCGCGCCGGGTCCTGCAGGATGCCGCGCACCCTGTCGGCCAGAAAGGTCGAGAGCGGCAGCCGGCCGCCGCCATAGGCCGGCACCTTGGGATCGCCACCCGTAGCCACCGAACACTGTGCCATCAGCTCCTTCACGCCCTCGAAGCGCAGCAGCCGGCCGGCGAAGACGAAGGTGTCGCCGGGCACCAGCCCCTGGATGAAGCTCTCCTCGACCTCCCCCAGCACCGGCCCGCGCCGCATCTTCACCTTGATCAACGGCAGCTCGACGATGGTGCCGACATTCATACGGAACTGTCGCGCCACCAGCGGCGAAGCCAGCATCCAGCGTCCATCCGGCAGCTTCTTCAGCCGATGCCAGCGGTCGTAGGCGGCGAGCGCGTAGCCGCCGGTCGCCACGAAGTCGAATGTGTCGTCGAAATCCTGGCGTGGCAGGTCGCGATAGGGCTGGGTGCGCCGGACCTCGGCGAAGAAAGCCTCGCGGTCGATCGGCTGGGCACAGGCGGTGCCGACGATGTGTTGCGCCAGCACGTCGAGACAGGGCGGCCGCGGCGGATCGCCGTCGAGTTCGCGGGCTTCGACGGCTTCGAGAGCGGCCAGCGACTCCAGCACCTCGAAGCGGTTGGCTGGCGCGATCATGGCGCGGCTCGGCTCGTCGAGCCGATGGTTGGCGCGGCCGATCCGTTGCATCAGGCGGCTCACGCCCTTGGGCGCGCCCATCTGAATCACAAGGTCGACGTCGCCCCAGTCGATACCGAGATCGAGCGACGAGGTCGCCACGACGGCACGCAATCTCCCTGCCGACATCGCCGCCTCGACCTTGCGGCGCTGCTCCACCGCCAGCGAGCCGTGATGCAGGCCAATCGCCAGATTCTCTTCGTTGATGCGCCACAGTGCATCGAAGGCCAGCTCGGCCTGGGCGCGCGTGTTCACGAAGATGATCGACGTCTTGTGCTGGCGGATGATGTTGTAGATCTCCGGCACCGCGTGACGGCCCATATGGCCGCCCCAGGGAATGCGCTCCTGGGCATCGATGATGGTCACGACCGGCGGTGCGCCCGGTTCGCCGAGCACGATCTCAACCGTTTCCTCGCGCAGCTTGAGAAAGTCGGCGAGCGCCGGCGGATCGGCGACGGTGGCCGAGAGGCCGACGAATCTCGCCTGTGGCGCGAGCGTGGCCAGTCGCGACAGGCAGAGCGTCAGGTGGTGGCCGCGCTTGGTCGTGGCGAAGGCGTGCAGCTCGTCGATGATCACGCACTTCAGCGAGGCGAAGAAGCGTGCGGCATCGAGATAGCTCAGCAGCAGTGCCAGCGACTCCGGCGTGGTCATCAGCAAATCGGGCGGCCGTTCGCGCTGGCGCAGGCGACGGCTTTGTGGCGTGTCGCCCGTGCGGCTTTCGGCGCGCACCGGCAGCTTCATCTCGGCAATCGGCAGTTCGAGATTGCGCCGGATATCGGTCGCCAGCGCCTTCAAGGGCGAGATGTAGAGCGTATGGAGCTCGCCTTGTCCTTTCTTGTACGCCAGGTCCTGGCCGGATTGCCGCCGCTCCGTCAGTTCGATCAATGACGGCAGGAAACCCGCCAAGGTCTTGCCACCACCGGTCGGCGCGATCAGTAAAGCGCTGCGGCCCTTGCGCGCAAGATCGACCAGCGCGAGCTGATGCGGCCGCGGCGCCCAGCCACGGCTTTCGAACCAGCGTGAAAACACGTCGGGAAGCCCCATATCTGCCGGGTAGGATGCATCAGGCTCAATGACAACCGACACTCTCGCTCCCACTCCTTTGAACCCGAGGTCCTGGCTCTATCCGACGCCGCGTGGCCTCTACTGCGAGCCTGGCGACTTCTACGTCGACCCGGCCTTCGCTGTCGCACGTGCCGTGATTACACACGGTCATGGCGACCATGCACGGCCGGGCCATCGCGCCGCCCTCGCCACGCCCGAGACGCTGGCGATCATGCGGACCCGCTTTCAGGATATGCCCGATACCGACCAACAACCGCTGAAATACGGCGAGAGCATCAAGATGGGCGAGGTCGAGGTCGGTTTTGCGCCGGCCGGCCACATCCTCGGCTCGGCGCAAGCAGTGCTTGCATATCGCGGCCAGCGCATCGTCGTCTCGGGCGACTTCAAGCGCCGGCCGGATCCCACCTGCCCGCCTTTCGAACCGGTGCCCTGCGACGTCTTCATCACCGAAGCGACCTTCGCCCTGCCCGTATTCCACCATCCCTCCGATGCGGGCGAGATCGGCAAACTCCTGCGCTCTGTTGCGACCTTTCCCGAGCGTACTCATCTGGTGGGCGTCTACGCGCTGGGCAAGTGCCAGAGGGTCATCCGGCTGCTGCGGCAGGCCGGCTACGACAAGCGCATCTGGCTGCACGGCAGCCTCCTCTCCCTTTGCAAACTCTACCAGGATCACGGCATCGACTTGGGCGACGTGGCGCCGGTCTCCGAAGCAATCCTCGAAACTTTCAAGGGCGCCATCGTGCTCTGCCCACCCTCGGCCCTCGCCGATCGCTGGACGCGCCGCTTCGCCGATCCCATCGCCGCCGTCTGCTCCGGCTGGATGGGCGTGCGGGCGCGGGCACGCCAGCGTGGTGCAGAGCTACCGTTGATCATCTCCGACCACGCCGATTGGGCCGAGCTGACGCAGACCCTGAAGGATGTCGGCGCTCCCAAGGTCTGGGTAACGCATGGCCGCGAAGAGGCGTTGGTCCATTACGCACGCTCGATCGGCATCGATGCCGAGGCGTTGCATCTCGCCGGTCGCGAGGAAGAGGAGTCCTGAGCGGTGCAGGCCTTCGCCCGCCTCCTCGACGCGCTTTCCTTCCAGCCTGCCCGCAACGCCAAGCTGCGCCTGATCGAGACCTATCTCGGCGAAACACCCGATCCCGATCGTGGCTGGGCATTGGCGGCACTGACAGGTGGCCTCGACTTCCCCGCCGCCAAGCCCGCACTGCTGCGGGGCTTCGGCCAGGAGAAGATCGGCGAAGAGCTTTTCGTCATGTCCTATGACTATGTCGGGGACCTGGCCGAGACCCTGGCACTGATCTGGGAAACCGATCCCGACGCAGGCCCTCCGCCGACGCTCGGGGAGGTCGTCGAAACCTTGCAGCGCGCGAGCCGCAGCGAAACGCCTGCCATCCTGAAGCGTTGGCTCGATGCCCTCGACTCGACCGGACGCTGGGCCTTGCTGAAGCTGCTGACCGGCGCGCTGCGAGTTGGCGTCTCAGCCCGGCTTGCCAAGCAGGCAGCCGCCAACATTGGGAATCAACCCGTCGATGCCGTCGAAGAGATCTGGTACGGGCTGAGTGCGCCCTATCGGCCTCTCTTCGACTGGTTGCTGCACGATGCGCCACGTCCAAGCAGCAATGCCGGTGGTGCGTTTCTGCCGCCGATGCTCGCCAATCCGATCGACCGAACCGAACTCGACACGCTCGATCCCGCACACTTCCGCGCCGAATGGAAATGGGATGGCATCCGTGTCCAGGTCGCTTCTTCCGGTGGCGTGAAGCGGCTCTACAGCCGTGCCGGCGAGGATGTGTCCGGCGCTTTTCCGGACATCGTCGACGCGATCGATTTCGAGGGCGTGTTCGATGGCGAGCTGCTGGTGCGACGCGAGACTTCCGTTGCGCCGTTCAACGACCTGCAGCAACGGCTGAACCGCAAGACCGTAACGCCCAAGATGCTGAAGGAGCATCCCGCCCACGTCAGGCTCTATGACGTGCTGTGGCTCGAAGGCCAGGATCTGCGGGCCCTCAGCTTCGACGAGCGTCGTGCCCGCCTCGAAGCTTGGATCGCCCTGAAGGAGCGTCCGCGCTTCGACCTCTCGCCCCTGGTGAGCTTCCGCGACTGGGAGCACCTCGCCGAGCAGCGCGAAGCGATGCGCACGGACGGCATCGAAGGGCTCATGCTGAAGCGCGCCGACAGCGCCTATCTTGCCGGCCGGCCCAAGGGCCCCTGGTTCAAGTGGAAGCGCGATCCGATGCTGGCGGATTGCGTGTTGATGTACGCCCAGCGCGGCCACGGCAAGCGTAGCTCCTTTTATTCGGATTTCACCTTCGGCTGCTGGCGCGACGGGGCGGACGGCAAGCGCGAACTCGCCCCGGTCGGCAAAGCCTATTTCGGTTTCACCGACGAAGAGCTCCGCTGGCTCGACAAATGGGTGCGCGACCACACGACGAATCGGTTCGGGCCCGTCCGCGAAGTTTCACACGGGCTGGTGCTGGAGATCGCCTTCGACGGCATCGCCCGTTCGACGCGTCACAAGTCGGGCGTGTCGATGCGCTTTCCTCGTATAAATCGCATACGCACTGACAAGCCGGCAGACGAAGCCGATACCGTCGACAGCCTGTTACGGCTCGTGCCATGATTTCCGCATGGTCGAGACGTCATCTGGCGCTCTGCCGCCGCAAACCCACATTCTCTCTTTCGACGAACGGACGGCACGCGGCCGCGCGCTGCGAGAGCACTGCTCGCGTAAACGGCACGCGACATGGGAAGCAGCATCCCATCGGCGCGATCCTGTCGAGATCCTGATCGAACAGGGAGAGTCACGGCTGCCCGATCTGCTGCCGCTACGCTATGCCCGCATGAAAGTCTCGCCCTTCGCCTTTCTGCGAGGAGCAGCCGCGATCATGGCGGCCGATCTCGCCACCACGCCGACGACGGGCGCTGTCGCACAATCCGCCGGCGATTGCCATTGTCTCAACTTCGGCGCCTTCGCGACGCCCGAGCGGCGATTGGTGTTCGACATCAACGATTACGACGAGACTGCCGTCGCGCCCTGGGAATGGGATCTGAAGCGGCTGGCAGCGAGCTTCGCCGTCGCCGCGCGCGACCGGCTCGACAAGGAAGGCCGCACGGAACTTGCCGCAATCGTGGCCCGCGCCTATCGAGAGACCATGGCGGCGCTCGCCGAAACACCGATCCTCGATGCCTGGTACCGAGCCCTCACCGTCGACGACGAGGACAGGGCCGCGGCCATGGGCATCGACGCGCGCACGTTGCGCAAGGCCGGCAGCGCTCTCGTCCATGCCGTCGAGATTGCCTCGCTCAGCCATCACCCCGGTCCTGCGCCACGCGTTAAAGATGAGCTGCCCCTCGTGCACCACCCCGCGCCTGCTGCTGCGCCGGCCTTTCAGGCCGCGGTCGAAGCGATGCTGAACGACTATCGCACTTCGCTGATCCCGGAGCGCCGCACGCTGGTCGATCGTTATCGGCTGGCCGATGCTGCCTACAAGGTCGTGGGCGTGGGCTCGGTCGGGACTTTGTGCGGTGTCCTGCTCATGGTGTCGGGCGAAGGCGAAGCCCTTTATCTGCAGTTCAAGGAAGCAACCCGCTCGGTTCTCGAAGCCTATGCCGGACCGAGCCCCTATCTTCATCACGGCGAGCGGGTGGTCCGCGGCCAACGACTGTTGCAGGCTGCCAGCGACATTCTGCTGGGGTTCGCCACAGGACCGACCGGCCGTCACATTTACGTGCGCCAGTTACGCGACGCCAAGATCAAGCCACAGGTCGAGACCATGTCGCCCGGCAGTTTCCGCCGGTATGCCGCAATCTGCGGCGAAGTGCTGGCGCGCGCACACTCCCGTACCGCCGACGCCGTGATCCTGTCTGCCTACCTCGGCAAGAGCACGACCTTCGACGACGCCATTGGCGCCTTTGCGCTGGCCTATGCCCGCCAGACCGAACTCGACCATGCACGCCTTGTCGACGCCATAGAGGCCGGCCAACTACCGGCCGCAACCCAGGATTCCTAGGCCTTTCGCCCCTTGCAGGGGGTCTGCGGCGTGCCCATTATTGGAGCTTCCTGTAATAGAAGTTCCATGATCGACCCGTTCGGCCGGCATATTTCCTATCTGCGCGTATCGGTGACAGATCGCTGCGATTTCCGCTGCGTTTACTGCATGGCCGAGGACATGACCTTCCTGCCCAAGGCGGAAGTCCTGTCGCTGGAGGAGCTGGAAAGGCTCTGCACCGCCTTCGTTCGCCGCGGTGTGAAGAAGCTGCGCATGACCGGCGGCGAGCCGCTGGTGCGTAAGAACGTCATGTCGCTGTTCCGCGGGCTTGGCCGGCACCTGGAATCGGGTGCCCTGGAAGAGCTCACTCTCACCACCAACGGCAGCCAGCTCGCCAAGTATGCCCAGGAGCTGGCCGATATCGGCGTCCGCCGCGTCAACGTCTCGATGGATACGCTCGATCGAGACAAGTTCCGCCAGCTTACCCGCTGGGGCGATCTCGACCAGGTGATGCGCGGCCTCGACGCGGCCCAGCGCGCGGGCCTTGCCATCAAGATCAACGCGGTGGCGCTGCGTGGCGTCAACGATATGGAGTTCGAGGAGCTGATCCGCTGGAGCCACGGCCGTGGCATGGATCTGGTCCTGATCGAGGTCATGCCTATGGGCGAGATTGGCGAAGAAGCGCGGCTCGACCAGTACCTGCCGCTGTCGCTGGCGCGCGCCGGCATCGCCAAGCACTTCACCCTTACCGAGACCGATTACCGGACCGGTGGACCGGCCCGCTATTTCCGCGTCGAGGAGACCGGCGGCCGGCTGGGCTTCATTACGCCGCTGACCCACAATTTCTGCGAAAGCTGCAATCGTGTGCGGCTCACCTGCACCGGCACGCTCTACATGTGCCTGGGCCAGGAGGACGCCGCCGATCTGCGCGGACCGCTGCGTGCATCCGAGAGCGACGAAGTCCTCGACCGCGCCATTACCGAGGCGATCGCGCGCAAGCCCAAGGGCCACGACTTCATCATCGACCGCCGCCACACCGGCCCCGCCGTCCCCCGCCACATGAGCGTGACGGGCGGCTGAAGCCCCGACTTCAAGCCTCCGGGTTGGCCTGCGAACTCGCCGTCTTTATGTGCGCGCGCCGCACCGCCTCGCGGTGAGAGATGTACATGGCGCTGGCGAAGATCACTGCCGCACCGACAAAGGTCCAGACATCGGGCTGCTGGAAGAATAGGAAGTAACCCAGCATCGTGTTCCAGATCAGGGACAGGAAGCCGATGGGCTGCAGCAAGGTGATGTCGGCGAGCTGGTAGCCGCGCTGCTGGCAGAGATGGCCGAGCGTGCCGGCGAGGCCCGCCGCCAGGAACCAGCCGATGTCGCTCCACTCCGGCGTCTGCCAGAACCAGAGGGCCACTGGCAGAGCACAGATCACGATTACGATGTTCTGCCAGATGACGATGGTGTTGGCAGAATCCGTGCGCGCCAACGCCTTGGAGATCAGGTTCGAGGCCGAGAAGATCGGCGTCGAGATCAAGATGCAGAGCACGCCGAGATGCAGTGCGCTGAAACCCGGCCGGATGATGATCATGGCGCCGATGAAGCCGACGAAGACGGCCATCCAGCGCCGCATCCGCACATCTTCGCGGAGGAACAACGCCGCACCGATGGTGACGAAGATCGGCCCGGTGAAGCCCAAGGCCGTAATCTCCGCCAGGGTGGTGAGCGGCAGCGCAATGAACCACAGGAACATGCCGACGGTGTGGATGGCGCCGCGCGATATGTGCAGACCCAGGCGATTGGTGTGCAGAGCCCTATGGAGGCCCAGCCGGAACACGATCGGCAGCAGGAACATCGCGCCAAAGAGATAGCGCAGGAACGCCATCACGTAGGGATTGAGATGCTGTGCGGGGATCAGCGTGAAGACGTTGAGCAGCGCAAAGAGGATGCCCGACAGTCCGACCCAGAGAATGCCACGCAGGTTGGGCGGCAGCGCGAGCCAGCGGTCGACGAATGCAGTCACGTCGTGACTATGTCACAGGCTCTGAACCATATCACCTTGGCCGTTGCGGCTGCTTCCGAGAGGCGAGGTCAGGCTTGGCCGGCGGCCACTCCGTTGACTTGCCCTGCCACCAGCGCCGGCTCGCCCCGCAGGTCGGCGACACGCGTCACCAGCTCTTCGAGATAGGGATCGTTGATGCCCAGGGAACGGGCATGCTCGACCGTATTGGCAAGATAGTCGCGGCAGGGGCCGCGGCGGCCCTCGGCGAAGGCAATGTGATGTGCAGCCCGCTCGATCGGCAGGTCGCCGCAATACTGGCAGTGCTGCGGATCGACGACGAAGGTAACCGCCGTGACGGTGCGGCCATCACGAAGCTTGGCCGGCACCCAACGCGGCTGATAGACGCCCGACAGCATCTCGCGGTTCCACAGAATACCGAGTTCGCTATGCACCTGATGGGGCGCCAGGCGATAGGCAATACCCTCGCATGCCCCACCGCCCTCGAGCGCCAGCATCAGGCCGGGGAGTTCCGGCGTGCCGCGACCGAGAGGGACCCAGAAGCAGAACGACCGGCGCCAGCCCTCGATCGAGCACGGCATGGCCTCCGTAAACTCGATCGCGGGGTTCCACATCAGGGAACCGTAGGCAAATACCCAGACTTCTTCGCCCGGCTGGTAGCCCGTCAGCGCTTCCTTCAGGCTCGCTTCGCGCGCCTCGGAGGAGAGGAAGAAATGGTAACCGGCGGCATGGGCGTCGGCGACGATCTGATCGATCCGCTCCGAGGTCAGTTCTTCGCGTTTCAGCAAGGGCTGGTCCTCAGGTGCCGTAGACGATGGACATGGTCTCGGCCACACAGGCCGGGCGCTCCTGCCCTTCGATCTCAATAGTCACCTGATTGGTCAGCCGCACGCCGCCCTTGTCCATCGGGTCGGCCGCGATCAGCTTGGCGCGGGCCCGCACCTTCGACCCGGCCTGGACCGGGCTGGTGAAACGGACCTTGTTGCAGCCGTAGTTGATGCCGTTGCGAACGTTGTTGATATGCGAGATCTGGTGACTGAGCATCGGGATCAGCGAAAGCGTCAGGAAGCCGTGAGCAATAGTCTTGCCACCCGGCATGTCCTTCTTCGCCCGCTCGACGTCGACATGGATCCACTGATGGTCGCCAGTCGCATCGGCGAAGAGGTTGATCCTCTCCTGTGTGACCTCGACCCAGTCGCTCACCCCAATCTCCTGGCCCACGTGCTTATGCATCTCGTTCGGGTGGGCGAATTCCCTTTTTGCCATTTCCAACCTCTGCCTTATTTATTGCTGTCGGACTGCAATATACCACCAACTTTTGCACCGGCAGTAATTTTCCGAGCCAGCGTCCCCATCAGCGCAATCATAGGCAAGCAGGGGTTTCTGCCCGCCCGCCTATGGCGTCCCAATTGTATCGTCGCGGGCTTTTGCTCATCATGCCATCCACAAGAATGCACATGAGGAGACCCCCGGATGGCATATGAAACCGTCCTCTACGACGTCGCAGACCGCATCTGCACCATTTCGCTGAACCGTCCGGAAAAGCTCAATGCCTGGACGCGTCAGATGCATCTCGACCTGAAGGACGCCATGCTCACAGCGGGGGCAGATCCGGACGTAAGAGCCATCATTTTGACCGGCGCGGGCCGCGGCTTCTGCGCAGGCGCCGATATGGGGGGCCTACAAGCTATTGGGGCTGGTGCCTCCACGGACCGCTCGTCCAAGGCCCAGGAAGGCCTGCCCGGCGGCAGCACCCTGGCCGAGTTCAAAATGAACTATTCGTACTTTCCGGCCATCCCAAAATTCATCATTGCTGCAATCAATGGTCCGGCGGCTGGCCTCGGAATGGTCATCCCGCTTTACGCCGACCTGCGTTTCGCGGGCGAGTCGGCCGTCTTCACCACCGCCTTCGCCCAGCGCGGCCTGATCGCCGAGCATGGCATTAGCTGGCTGCTGCCGCGGCTGGTGGGCCTCCCCGCCGCGCTCGACCTTCTCTGCTCCGCCCGCAAGTTCCGTGCGCCCGAAGCGCTGGCGCTTGGCCTGGTCAACCGGGTCATCCCCGACGACAAGCTGATGGCCGAGACGCGGGCCTATGCGATCCTGCTCGCCAATACCGTCTCTCCGCGCTCGGTCGCCGTGATGAAGCGACAGCTCTGGGAGGCCGAGTTCCAGACCCTGGCCGAAGCCACCACCCAGGCGAACCATGAGATGGAGCTCTCGTTCCAGACGTCCGACTTCAAGGAAGGCGTGGCGCACTTCCTCGAGAAGCGCGCGGCCCGGTTTACCGGCAAATAGCCTCTAGACCTTCTCGGTCTCGCTGGCTCTGGGCTGCCAGGTCATAAGGCGCCGTTCGACGGCGCCGACGGCGGCGTCGAGCGCCAGCGCAAACGCCGTCAGAACAAGGATGCCGGCAAAGACCGTGTTGATGTCGAACGTCCCCTCGGCCTGCAGGATCAGGTAGCCGACACCCATCGACGAGCCGAGATATTCACCGACGACCGCGCCGACGAAAGCCAGACCCACGGCATTGTGCAGGCTCGCGAACACCCAGCTCATGGCGCTGGGCAAATAGATCGAGCGCAGGAGCTGGCGGCTCGACGCGCCCAGCATGCGGGCGTTGGCGATCAGGTTGGGACTGACCTCGCGCACGCCCTGGTAGACGTTGAAGAACACCACGAAGAAGACCAGCGTCACGCCCAGCGCCACCTTCGACCAGATGCCGAGCCCGAACCAGACCGCGAAGATCGGCGCCAGAACGACGCGCGGCATGGAATTGAAGCCCTTGATGTAGGGATCCATCACCGCGGAAGCCATCGGCGACAGCGCCAGCCAGAGGCCGATGCCGAGACCGAGGGCGGCACCGATCACGAAACCCAATGCCGTCTCGAGCAGCGTGATGCCGAGATGGCCGAAGATTTCGCCGGTCGCGAACCAGTCGACGATCACCCAGAAGACCTTCTGCGGTTCGCCGAAGAAGAACGCCGCCCGGTTGGGCTTGTCGAAGTAGAAAGGCGGGATCAGGCCGGGTGCCGTCATCACGTACCAGAAGACGATCATCAGGCAGAGGACGAGGACTTGCAGGATACGCAGGCGCATCTCAGGCGACCTTCTGCGCGGCATAGGCCTTCAGGACTTCCTCCTTCATCGCTGCCCAGATCTCGCGATGGAGCGTCAGGAAGGCCGGCGTCATGCGAATCTCCGATACGTCGCGCGGCCGCGGCAGGTCGACCTTGAAGTCACCGATGGGGCGCGTCGCCGGGCCCGCGGACAGCACGACGACGCGATCGGAAAGCGCGATCGCCTCTTCGAGATCGTGAGTGATGAAGAGGACGGACTTGCGGTCCTCCGCCCAGAGCGCCAGCAACTCGTTCTCCATGAGCTGACGTGTCTGCACGTCGAGCGCCGAGAAAGGTTCGTCCATGAGCAGGATGTCGGGACTGAGGATCAGCGTCTGCGCCAGCGCCAACCGCTTGCGCATGCCGCCCGACATCTGGTGCGGATAACGATCGCCGAACCCCGCCAGTCCGACGCGGCGCAGCCACGACTCTCCCTGGCTCAGGGCTTCCTTCCGCGAGACACCGCGAAATTCGAGGCCGGCGACCACGTTGTCGATGCCGGTACGCCACGGCATCAGCGCATCCGCCTGGAACATGTAACCGGCACGCCGGTTGACGCCTTCGGCCGAGATCAACCGCTCGCCGAATACGTCGACGGTCCCCGACGATGGCGCGAGCAGGCCCGCCGCCACGTTCAGCAAGGTCGACTTGCCACAGCCGGTCGGGCCGACCACGGACACGAACTCGCCCTTTGCCACACTCAGCGTCGCATTGGCGACGGCCGTGTAAGGTTCGCGCGCCCCGTCCCGGGCGGCGAAGCGGCAGGTGATATCGGCCAGCGACAGCGCTGGCACGTCAGTCGGCGCCACGGCCGGCTAGCTGCGCTTGCCAGCGCGCTGCGCCAACTCGTTGGTCCAGGTGTCGGCGAGCTTGATCTTGCCGATGTCCGCCGCGATCTTCGGATCGCCGTCGGCCAGGAACTTCAGCGCATTCTCCATGGCACCGGGTGGCATCAGCCCGTCCGGCGAGATCGTCTCGCGGACGCCCGCAAACGATTTCTCGTAGACCGCACGGTCGCCTAGCAGATAGGCCTCGGGCACGGCGTTCGCGACGTCGGCAGGCGAGGCCTTCTGCAGCCATTCGTTGGCACGTACGATCCCCGTCGCGAGCGCCTGCGCGGTGTTCGGGGTCTTCGTCAGGAGCTCGGGCTGGGCGTAGAGGCAGGCCGCCGGGAAAGCGCCGCCGAACAGCTCCTGGTTCCCCTTCATGGTCCGCGTATCGAGCATGATCTTGATGAGGTTCTTTTCCTGCAGGATCGTGAGCGCCGGGTCGGACTGAGACACGCCGTCGACCTCGCCCTTCTCGATCGCCGCCACCACCGAGGCCCCGGCACCGACACCGATTGGCACGATGTCGGTCGCCTTCAGGCCGCCCTTGGCCGCCCAGAAGTTCACCAGCATGTTGGTCTGTGAGCCCGGCGCCGTGACGCCGAACTTCATGCCCTTGATGTCGGCCGGGCCCTTAACCTTGGCGGCGACATCGTTGCGCAGGCCGATGGCGAGCTGCATGCCTCGGCCGATTAGGGCGAAACCCACGATCGGCTGGCCGCGCTGCTGCATCCGGATCGTGTGCTCGTAGGCGCCGGCCACCACGTCGGCACTGCCGCCCATAAGGGCCTGCAGGGACTTGGCCCCGCCCTGGAAATCGTTGATCTCGACGTCGAGGCCCGCTTCCTTGAAAAAGCCTTTGCGCTCGGCAATCGTGAGCGACAAATAGTAGAGCGCCGACTTCCCGCCGACGGCGAGCACGACCTTGCTCTTCTCCGGCTTGCCTTGCGCACGCGCCACATAGGGTGCGGCCACGACCATCGGGGCGGCGGCCAAAAGCGCGCGCCGCCGCATCTGCAGCTTGATCATCGTTCCCTCCGCGAAGGCTTGTTTTTCGGCAGCTTGCCGCAAGCCTCCGAGGGGGGCAACCCGACCCCGGCCCTACTTGAAGGGCCGCTCCTGCCACCACGGGAAGAAGGACGGCATGCCGTCGCTCACCTTCATGGGGAACTTCGCCGGGCGCTTCTCCAGGAAGGCGACCACGCCTTCCTTCACATCGGCCGACTTGCCGCGCGAATAGATGCCCTTGGAATCGACCTTGTGCGCTTCCATCGGATGGTCGGCGCCCAGCATCTTCCAGATCATATGCCGGTTGAGCGCGACCGAGACGGGCGCCGTGTTGTCGGCGATCTCGCGCGCCAGGGCATAGGCCGACGGCAGGAGATCGTCGGGCTTGTGAACCGACCGAACCAGCCGGCCGTTCAGCGCTTCCTCGGCCGAGAAGACGCGGCCGGTCATCACCCACTCCAGCGCCTGCTGCGGCCCGACGAGACGCGGCAGGAACCAGCTCGAGCAGGCTTCCATGACGATGGCGCGGCGCGTGAAGACGAAACCGTAGCGCGCCGCCTCCGACGCCAGACGCACGTCCATGGCGAGCTGCATGGTAATGCCGACACCGACCGCCGGCCCGTTGCAGGCGGCGATCGTCGGCTTCAGCGATTCGTAGAGGCGCAGGGTGAAGAGGCCGCCGCCGTCGCGATGACCGTCGAGGCCCGGATCGACCGGCCCGCGATTCTCGGCGTTGAAGGTGTTGGCACCGCCGGAGAGATCGGCGCCGGCGCAGAAGCCGCGGCCCGCACCAGTGAAGACCACCGCCCGGATATCGTCGTCACGGTCGGACCGGTCCATCGCGTCCAGCAGCTCCGACAGCATCTTGCCCGTGAAGGCATTGAGCTTGTCCGGGCGATTGAGCGTGATGGTGAGGATGTCCTTGTTCTTCTCGTACTTGATCTGCTCGTAATCCACGGCGCGGGCCCTCAGCTCTGGTTGATCAACACGACGCCACCCACGATCAGGGCAATGCCGCCGATCTGCTTGATGCCGAAGGGCTCGCCGAAAAGGAAGTGCCCAAGTACTGCAACGATCGCATAGGAGAGCGACACGCTGGGAAAAGCGACCGAAACCGGAATCTTGCGCAGGGCCACGATGTAGAGGAAGGCCGCGGAGCCATAGAGTGCCAGACCTGCGATGGTCGAAGGCCGCATGAGCTGCGCCACGAAATCGGGCGCGTCGGCGCCCGCTTTCAGCAGCATCTGGCCGCCGATACCGGCCAAAATGCCGATGCCCAGCGCCACGTAATAGATCGTCATCGCTCGCTCTCCCCTCGCGATGGTTCGCGATGCGGTTGGCCCGCCGCTCGCGTGTCGACCTTTGGTCTCTCGACGTCGAGACCTTCCGCACCGCGACGGAAGACCTCGCGGACGAGATATTGCGGCTTGCGATTGACGGCCAGGAACATGCGGCCGAGGTATTCGCCGATCATGCCGAGCACGACGAGCTGCACGCCGGCCAACACGAGGACAGCGACCATCAACGATGCCCAGCCTTGCGGCGGCTTGTCGGAGATGATCGCCTCGATAATGACGATCGCTGCCGCCAATGCGCCCAGCGCACCGAAACCCAGCCCCAGCAGCGTGGCGAGCCGAAGCGGCATCACCGAGAAGTTCAGGAACATCGCGAGCCACAGCCGGATCAGGCGGCGCAGCGTGTAGTTGGAGCGGCCTTCCGCGCGCGGCAGGTGGCTGACCTGCAGGCGGCCGACATTCTGCGTCACCTGGAAGACCAGCCCATCGACGTAGGGATACGGCCCCTCGTAGCTCGCCGTGATGCGTTCGCGCACAAAGGCCGAGATGCAGCGGAAGCTCGACAGGTAGAGGCCGGGCGGCTTGTCGATCAGCCGATCGGCGCACCAGTTGGTGAACCGGCTGCCGAGATTGCGCCACGCCGCATGCTTCTTTTCTTCGTAATAGGTGTAGACCGCGTCGTAGCCGCCATCGCGCGCATGCTCGAAAAGGCGCTTCACCTCCTCGGGCGGATTCTGCAGGTCGTCGTCCATGGTGATGGCAAACGCACCGCGCGCACGCGACAGGCCGGCCATGACGGCGTTGTGCTCGCCGAAATTACGGCTGAGCGACAGAACGATGACGGGCGCGCCGGGTTCCTGGGCCAGTCTCTTGCAGACATCGAGGCTGTTGTCCGGGCTGCCATCGATCGCCAGCACGATTTCCAGCCCACCTTCGATATCGAGGGCGCGCAGCGCCTTGACCAGATCGCCGACCGTTGCCGCACCATTGTAGACCGGCACGACGATCGACAGGGCCGGAGCCGGCAGAGTCGCTTCACTCATCGCGCGCCGCCACGACGATCAGGGAGCCGCCGAACGGCAGGCTGAGCCCCATTGCGATGAGTGCACGCTCGACCGCAAGAGCTGTCGAAAAGATCGCGTCGAGCCAGCGTGGATAGTCGCGCACGTCGCTCTCGGCGTCGTCGCGTTCGATCAGTCGATGAAGAAGCATGAGAGGAAACAAGAAGGTGTTCCAGTAGCTCGAACGAAGGACACGGAAACCGTGCCCGGAAAGCAAGGCCCCGACCTGGCCCCGCGTGAAGCGACGGACATTGTGCACGCGCTTGTCGTGCGCGGACAACATCCAGCCATAGGCCGGCAAATTGAAGACGGCGATAGCGCCGGGCCGGAGGCAGCGATGCGCCTCTTTCAGGGCACGCGCCGGCTCGACACCGCCATGACACAGGACATCGAGCGAGACGTAGCCGGCGAGCGTGGCGCCGCCCAGTGGCATTTCGTTGACCGAACCCGAGGCAACCGGCCGGCCGGCCTTGGCTGCGGCCAGCGATGCAGCGGTCGCGTCATACTCCAGGCCGAGTGTCGGCCGCCCCGCCGTGGTTGCCCCCAAAACGCGCAACATGCCGCCCGTACCGCATCCCGCATCGAGGACGGGGCCGGCGGCCGCCGAACGCCCCAGGGCTCGCGCAAGTTCACTGGCTGCGAGCGCGCGCAGGCCGCGATACCACCACATGCGGTCCTCGACCGCGTGCATGCGCTCGTATTCAGCCCGCTCCACGCCGCGAAGGCCTCCGTAAGTCTCGTCTTGTCGCCTGCTTATGATATCTTCGCCGGGCCTTGCCAACCGCTACGACCAAGCCCCCGACTATTCCGCCGCGCATCGAACGCTTGCTGCTGGCGCCCCTGTTTGCCCTGCCGGTGCTGTGGCTGACCGGCTACTTCTTCCCGCCCCTCAATCACGACGTCGCGGCCATCCTCGACGTCTCGACCCGCTGGATCGGCGGCGAGAAGCTCTATGTCGAGGTCCTCGACGAGAACCTGCCGCTGACCTTCATCATCCACGGCCTGCCGGTCCTGACGGCGAAAATCCTGCCCGGAACGGTGACCTTCTGGTTCACGGCCTGGGTGGTCGCCGGCATCTTCGCCTCTTTCTGGGCCTGCCGGCGCCTCGTGCACCTCGTGCCCTCGGCGGACCATGCGCTCACCGAGGCCCTGCTGCCGCCGGTACTGTTGTTCTTGTTTTCCGTGCTGCCCAACGAGCATTTCGGGCAGCGCGAGCACATCATGTTCGTGGCCTGCGCGCCCTACCTGATTGCCTCGATGGCGCGTGCCGAGGGGGTGAACCCGACGCGAGCAGCCAGCATTGCGGTCGGCATCGTCGCCGGCCTCGCCCTGGCGATGAAGCCGCACTATCTCGCCATTCCGGCTGCAGTCGAACTCTATCTGCTGATACGCCGCGGCTGGCGCGCCACGCTGACCGATCCCATTCCCTGGGCCATCGGCCTGCTGGCGGTGGCGCATGTCGTGTCGATGTACACGCTGTTCTCCGATTTCGGTCGGTTCGTGCTGCCACTGGCCATCGAGTCCTACGCCCCGATTGGCGATTCGGGCTGGCGCGAGGTGCTGACCAGCAATGTGCTGGGGCCCACGCTGCTGGCGCTGTTGATCTTCGGCCTGCTGGCCACCCTGTTCACCAAGACCATCGCAGCCCGCGTGCTGGTCGTTTTCGGCATCGGCGCCGCGCTCTCGGCCATTGGCCAGGCCAAGGGTTGGCCCTATCACGTACTGCCCGCGCTTTCGGCGGCGATCCTGCTGGCCGCCCTCACTGTCTCGCAGACCGTCGACCGCTATCTACCGATCAGCCGCAGCGCGCACCGGCTGCCGGTGGCGGTGATCTGCGCCACCCTGATGGTGCTGCTCTACTTCCAGGCCGCGCTCTATACGCCGCCTTTCTACAAGCAGCGCCAGTTCGAGGACTCGATCGGCGGCCGGCTGCAACACATCATCGAGCAGAACGCGCCGCACCGCTCGTTCCTGGTCCTGTCGCCGGGCATCTATCCGTTCTGGCCGATGGTGAATTACGTCAACGGCCGCATGACCACGCGGTTTCTCACCATGTGGGTGCTGCAGGGCGTCTACGCGACCTGCGACGACTTCCCCGCGCTCTACAATCCGCCCGACACAATGGGCGATTCCGAGAAGTTCGTGTTCGACACGGTGAGCGAGGACTTCGCCCGCGAGCATCCCGATCTCTTGATCGTCGACCGCATCGCCGGCGTGCCGCGCTGTCAGGGCAAGGAGTTCGACTACCTCGAATACTTCCTGCAGAATCGGGTGTTCGCCGACGCCTTCGAGAACTACGAACACCTGATGGACTTCGACCGCTACCGGATCTACCGGCGGAAGAAGAAATAGCGCAGGTCAGGTCTTCCAGGGCGGCGACAGGGCCGCGGTCTGGAACTGCTCGGGGATCTTGTCGACGTCGGGCACTTTGAACACGCCGGACGACACCAGGACGATCTCGCCACCGCAGACGAGATCGCAGGTCGCGAAACAAAAATTGACCGTGCGGCGGGCAATGCGCGCCTTGCCTTCGAGCCACTGCCCGAGCTTGGCTCCGCGCACGAACTCGCTGGTCAGCGAGATCGTGGGATGCGGCCAGTAGATGCCGGTGGCGAAGCCCGATCCCAGGCCCATGACCATGTCGGCCACCGTGACCAGCAACCCGCCATGGGCCCAGCCCATCGGATTGCCATGGCGGTCCTCCAGCGGCAGCCCGACCCTCAGGCCGTCGGCTTCGGCCTTGACCCAGAGCGGCCCCGCCAGCGCCACGAATTGATCCGGCACCGCGAGCTTGCGGAAGCCTGCTGGAACTTCGGCGGGAACGTCGGCTGTCATGCGGTCAATCCGTCCTTGGAGGCGGCAAGCCGGTCGATCATGGCGCGCACAGCCGGCTCGAAGGGCGTGCTGCGATGCGTCTTATCATCGAGCGACACCATGAGGACGCGCTGAACCGCCGTGCAATTCCCCTCGCCGTCGAAGAGTCCCTGGCCGATTACGCACTTGCGCTCGTGTGATTCGATCATGCGGGCACAGGCCGTCGCGACGCCGGGATAGAACATCTGCCGTTTGAAATCGGCTTCGATGCGGCCGACGACCATCCGAAAGCGCGGCAGGCCCGAGCGAACGATCTGGCGCAGGTAGGAAACACGGGCATTCTCGAGAAGTTCGAGAAAGGAGCCGTTGTTGATGTGGCCATTGGCGTCCACATCAGCGAACCGAAGATTTTCCGAGGTCGAGAAACCGTAGATGCCGCGATCGGCAAGATCGAACGCCATTGTAAAGACTAACGCTCCGCAAATTCGAGAGTGAGATGGGCGGCTTCCGACGGCGGCACGATGAGACGTCCGGAATCGGGTTTCAGAAACTCGACGCCGTTCTTCTGCAACAACGCCTCGCAAGCCGCGAGATTTTCGACGCGTACGCTCAGCAGCGCCGGATGATCGCCGGGCCTGACCGGCGTGATACCGGGATAACGCGCCAGGTAATCCTTGCGTGAAAGATAGTGGATCGGCTGGGTCCCCGTATTGGCTACCAGCCCCTCGCCCTGCCGCTTCGTAGAACCCTCCCCGAAATACTTTTCAAGTTCCGGCGCCCATTTCGTTGGCTGCTCTGCGATCACCGTAACGCCCAGGATTCCGCGGGCGCCGTTGGGATGCTTCGCCCACTCCGGCCGGTAAACGAACTGCGGCGTGATGTGATCGCAGACGAAAAAGCCGACCACCGGCATGTTGGTCTTGGGCACGCGAACCGTGCGGAACTTGGCGAGTTCCGTCTTGCCGTCGATCTCGACGGCCCGATCGAACGACAGTGGCTCGTCGGGATTGAGTCCGGCGGCCTTGAAAGCCTCGAACGCAAGGTCGGCGCCGTCGGTCGCCAATGCCACGTTGGCAAGGCCACCACCGGCCTTCAGCCACTCCCGCCGCTCGGCGTTGAATTCCGTGTCCTCGACGATACCCAGAATCTCGAAATAGTCGGTGTCAAAGATCATGAGATGGTTGGCCGTGCCGAGCTTCTTGTGAAAGCCACGCGGCTGAACCTGGAAGCCGAGCTTGGTGTAAGCCGCCTCGGCGGCGTCGATACCGTCGACCATCACCACGACATGGTCGAGGCCCTTCACTGGCTGCTTCATGCCGGCCTCCGGCGCACCATGTTGATCCCCTTGGCGGTCATCACCAATTCACCATTCTGATTGGTGGCGCTCCAATGTTCGTGGATGACGCCCATATTGGGTCGGCTCTTCGAGGGCACCTTGGCGGCGCATTCGACCCAGGCGGTCAGCGTGTCGCCGGGCCGGACCGGCTTCAGCCAGCGCAGTTCGTCGAGCCCGGGCGAACCCAGTGCCGTGCGCTTGTCGACGTAGTTATCGACGAACAACCGCATCAGCTTGGCCGCCACATGCCAGCCGGAGGCGACGAGGCCGCCGAACAGCGAGGCCTTGGCGGCCTCGGCATCGACATGGAAACTCTGCGGATCGAACTGACGGGCGAACTCGACAATTTCGTCAGCTGTGAAGGTGGTCGAACCCGTGGGGTATTTCGTGCCGACCTCGTAATCTTCCCAGTAACGGGGGCTTTCGGACTGCATGGCTTCGGTCTTCGCAGAGCGGGGGTCGCCATGCAAGCATGTCCTCCGTCGCCTGCTGTGGTAGCCTGCCGATGGAGCATAGAACCGATGAGCGATACCAACCTTGTCCGGCGGCTGACCACGATCATTGCGATCGATGTCGTGGCCTTCAGTACTATGTCGGCACGCGACGAGGAGCATGCCCTGGCGCTGCTCGGTGCCCGCATGGATATCGCGGGCACGCTCATCCGCCATCATCGCGGCCGCGTCTTCAAGTTGACCGGCGACGGGCTGCTCGCGGAGTTCGCAAGCCCTGTCGAAGCGGTGCGCGCCGCGCTCGAAATCCAGGAAGCAATGCGCTCGGCCAATGCGACGTCCGGCGAGAATGACCAGCTCAATCTGCGCATCGGCATCAATCTCGGCGACATCGTCGAGAGCGGCGACGATCTGATGGGCGATGCGGTCAACGTCGCCGTGCGGCTGGAATCGATCGCCACCACCGGCGGCATCTGCGTCTCGTCCTCGGTCTACGAGCAGATCACCGGCAAGCTGACGCTGGGCGCCGAGGATATCGGCGATCAGCACGTCAAGAACATCCCGCGGCCGATCCATGCCTATCGGCTGACCCTGGACGGCAGCCAGCCCGCCGCTCCGCACCCTGCACACCAAGTCGCCAAAGCCAGCCCGCGCTCGCGTATGCTGCTCATGAGCGGCATCGTCGCGGCTCTGGCTGTCGCCGCAGCCGGCGGCACTTTCTATCTGCGTCAGGGACCTGCCTCCGGTGCGGCGCAGACGGCCGAGCCGACCACGGCCACACCCGCCGTCACGCCACCCGCTGCAGTCGCGGCGGCGCCGCCTGCAGCCTCGGCGCCACCCGCAGCTCCAGCCGCATCGCCTGCACCACCGCCGCCTCCGCCCCGTCAGTTCGTTGCGACCGAAGTG
>CALROF020000103.1:0-21630 GCA_943369775.1 Reyranella massiliensis 521 | reverse complement strand
AGGTGGACGGCGAGGCATTCGATCCTCGAAACTCCCGGGTTGCGCGCCACAGGATTAGCCGACACAGAAGGGGCATCCAACCGCCGAGATGATGATGTCCATCCCCAAGCTCGAATTCCCGCCGTTCCACCTGCCTGCCGAAGCCGAGGCCCTGCGCGGCGAGGTCCGCGCCTTCTTGAAGGAGACGCTGCCCGGCATCCAGACCGAGGATCGCTTCGCAAGCTGGAACACGCCGTCACCTGAGTTCAGCCGGGCGCTGGGCGCCAAGGGCTGGCTCGGTATTACCTGGCCGAAGCAATACGGCGGTGCCGAACGCACCTTCCTCGACCGCTATGTCGTGACCGAGGAACTGCTGGGCAACAGCGCCCCGGCCGGCTCGCACTGGGTCGCCGACCGCCAGTCCGGTCCGCTTCTGCTGAAGTTCGGCAGCGAGCAGCAGCGCCAGGCGATCCTGCCGCGCATTACGCGCGGTGAGTGCTACTTCAGCATCGGCATGAGCGAGCCCGACTCGGGTTCGGACCTGGCTTCCGTGCGCACGCGCGCCGAGCCGGTGCCCGGCGGCTTCCGCGTCAACGGCACCAAGGTGTGGACCTCCGGCGCGCATCGCAACCACTACTGCATCACCTTGGTGCGCACCTCGGGCCAGCACGGCGACCGCCACAAGGGGCTGAGCCAGCTCCTGGTCGATCTCAAGACGCCGGGCGTCACCATCCGTCCGATCATCAACCTCGCCGGACGGCACGACTGGAACGAGGTCACGTTCTCCGATGCATTCATCCCCGAGGATTGCCTGATCGGCAACGAGGGCGATGGCTGGCTGCAGGTGACGAGCGAACTCGCCTTCGAGCGCTCCGGCCCCGAACGCTTCATGCAGAACGTCTATGTGCTGCGCGAGCTGATCCGCGTCCTTGGCCGGCAGCCGGCCAAGCGGGCGAGCGCCATCGTCGGCCGCCTGATCGCGCGCCTGTGGACCCTGCGCCAGATGTCGACCGCGGTGGCCGGCATGATGCAGGGCGGCCAGTCGCCGGCGATCGAGGCGTCTCTGGTGAAGGATCTCGGCACGATCTACGAGCAGGATTTGCCTGAGATCGCGCGCACGCTCGCCGAGTCCGACGCCACGACCGAGGACGATCTCGCCGATTTCCTCGACATCGCCCAGTACGCCACGATGATGGCCCCGAGCTACACTATCCAGGGCGGCACCACCCAGGTCCTGCGCGGCATCGTTGCCCGCGGCCTCGGACTGCGTTGAGGAGAACGACCATGGACCGCGAAACCCGCGACATGCTGCTGGAAACCGCTGGCCGCTTTTTCACCGAGCGCAGCAGCAAGGACGTCGTGAACGGCGTCGAGAAGGGCGTATGGCCGGCCGATCTCTGGAAGGAGATCGAGGAGATGGGGCTGCCGCTAATCGCCGTGCCCGAAGCCCAGGAAGGCGTCGGCGGTACGCTGGCCGACTTGCTGGCGCTCCTACGAGTGGCCGGCGAACATGCCGTCCCTGTGCCGCTCGCCGAGACGACGCTTGCCAATCTTCTCGTCGCTGCGTCGGGCGGCAAGCCCGCGAGCGGTCCCTCGACTTTGGCGCTGGGCAGCAGCGATCTGTCGCTTCAGGGCAATCGCCTCTCCGGCAAGGTGATGCGCGTACCCTTCGCCAGCGTCGCCGACCGGTTCCTGTCGGTCGTGAATGCTGGCGGCAAGTCGACCCTGGTGGTCGTTGCGCGCGACGAGGCGTCTGTCGAGGAGACGCCGAGCCATGCCGGTGAGCCGTACGGCACGGTGGTCTTCGACGGCACACCGGTCGAATTCTCAGCGGCTTCCGCCGTGAGTGCCGACCGCGCGTTGGAACTCGCCGCCCTGATGCGCACCATGCAAATGGCGGGGGCGGCCGACAAGGTGCTGGTAACTGCGGTCGAGTACTGCAAACAGCGCGCCCAGTTCGGCCGGCCGATCTCGAACTTCCAGGCGATCCAGCACATGCTGGCGGAACTCGCGAGCTGCGTGGCTGCCACCATCGCGTCGGCAGAGTCGGCGTCGCGCGATGCCGACGAGGGCGGTCTGGAAGATGGCGGCAGCTTTTCGATCGCTGCAGCCAAGACTCAGTGCTCGGACTTCGCGCACCGCATTGCTGCGCTCTCGCATCAGTCGATGGGCGCCATGGGCTTCACGCACGAGCACATCCTGCATCACTACACGCGCCGCCTCTGGGTGTGGCGTCGTGACTTCGGCAGCGAGAGCTTCTGGGGTGAAAAGATTGGCCAGGCCTTCGCCAAGGCCGGCCGCGATGCCATGTGGCCGGCCCTGACAGAGAGCAGATACGCCGCCTGAACGGGCACCAAAGTCCGTCATCGGCTATTCATATTGAACGGCGCTCCCAGGTGGGGCGCCGTTTGCGCATCCGCGCATTCTCTGGCGATATATCGGCCACGATACATCGACGATCCAGGGGAGCTGGCCGCTGATCGCACGTCGCAAGCGCATTGGCATCATCGGGGCGGGTTTCACGGGCTCGATGCTCGCGGCCCGGCTCGCCCGGCAATCGTCCGCGCCAGTGGACATTTTCCTGTTCGACCGAAACAAGGCCTTCGGCCACGGCGTCGCCTATGCGACCGAGATCGATCGCCATCTCCTGAATGTGCCGGCCGCCAGCATGAGCGCGCATGCCGAGGAGCCGGCGCATTTCCTCGGCTGGTTGAGAGGGAAGGGCCGAAAGGTCGAAGACGGGGCATTCCTGCCGCGCGGCCTCTACGGAACCTATCTGCGCGATATCCTCGGCCGGTCTCCCGACGTCTCCACCATTTTTGCTGACGTGCAGGGATTGCAAGTCGGCGACGGTGGTGTGGCGCTTTCGTTATCGGATGGTCGCGGATTGGATGTCGACCGCGCCATCCTTTGCCTCGGCAATTTCCCACCTGCTTCGCCAGTAGACGAACATATCGACGAAACCTGCGTCGACCACTATGTCGCCAATCCTTGGCAGTCCGGCCGGCTGCCGGAAGTGAAGGCCAACGACACGGTCGTGCTGATCGGCACCAGCCTCACGATGGTCGACGTCGTGCTCGAGCTCGTTGCCAAGGGGCATCGGGGGCGTCTGGTTGCGGTATCGCGGCGGGGACTTCTGCCGGCGGCGCATCGCAAGGCGCAGCCGGCAAGATCACCGCTCACGCTCGATCACCTGCCGAACGACATGGCGAACCTGGTCCATGTGCTGCGGACCGCCGCGGAAGAGGAGAAGCGCCGCGGTGGTGACTGGCGCACGGTCGTCGATTCCCTGCGGCCGCATACGCAGGCCCTGTGGCGCCGTCTGCCCATCGCCGAGCGCCGCCGCTTTATGCGCCATGTCAGGCCCTACTGGGAAATTCATCGGCACCGGCTGGCGCCCGAGGTCGCGGAAGAGCTTGCCACCCTGCAACGGGACGGCCGTCTTGAGATCGTGGCCGGGCGGGTGCGCGAGATTGCGGCCCGGCCGAACGGTGTTCGCGTCTCTGTTGCGAGACGGCGCAGCGCGGCGCAGGAAATCGTCGACAGCGACTGGGTGATCAACTGCTCGGGACCGGCGCTCGACTACAGCCGGATCGACGATCCGCTCCTGGTCTCGCTGTTTGCCGACGGCGTCGTGCGGTCAGGGCCATTGCGTCTCGGTCTGGATGTCGATGACGACTACCGCCTGATCGATCGGACGGGAGTTTCATCGTCTCGGCTCTTTGCCCTGGGACCGATGATTCGTGGCGTGCTCTGGGAGACGACAGCCGTGCCTGATATTCGCCGTCAGTGCGACGCGCTGGCGAAGCTCCTCGCAGCTTCCTAGTCGCGAGACGGCCCGACGACGTAGCGGCCGCTTTCGGTGCGCTCGACGATGACAGGGACGCCATAGACGGAGCTCAGCACAGGGCCCGTCAGAGTTTCGCCCGATGTGCCGTAGGCGGCGAGGCGGCCGTCGGCGATGACGGCAACCCTGGTTGCCAGTTCGCGCGCCTGATCGGGATCGTGCGTCGAGAAGACGACTCCGAAGCCGCGCTCACGCAACGTGCGCACGCGATCGAGGACCAGGAAGCGATTGCCCAGGTCGAGGCTCGCTGTCGGTTCGTCCATCACCAGGAGCGGCGCATCCTGCGCCAAGGCGCGCGCAACCAGGCAGAGCTGGCGTTGGCCGCCGGAGATACGATTTGCCTCGCGGTCGGCGAGATCGAGTATGCCTAGCTCGTCGAGGGCGGCCCGTGCACGATTGTAGTCGGTGGTGCTGGGTGCTGCGAACGGTCCGAGATGCGCCGTACGGCCCATCAGCACCAGATCGAGGACCGTGTAGGCGAACTCCATCACCTGCGCTTGCGGAACATAGGCTACGGCGCGGGCAAGCGCCTGGCGCGAGAGGCCGGCGACCGGCTTGCCGTCGATCTCAACTTCACCATCGTGTGCCGGGATGAGACCGAGAAGGGTCTTGAACAGCGTCGTCTTTCCGGCACCGTTCGGACCCAGCAGGCAGAGCACTTCGCCGCGGCCGACGGCGAGATCGATTCCCTCTGCGACGCGACGCTGCGGGTAGCCGATGGCGAGGCGGCGGGCCTGCAGCATGGTCAGCTCCACACGCGACGGCCGCGAGCCAGCAGCCACACGAAGAGCGGTGCCCCGATCAGCGCCGTCAGAAGGCCGAGCGGGATTTCGATGCGGGCAGCCGAGCGCGCCAGAGTATCGACCAGTACCAGGAACGCGGCGCCCATCAGGATCGAGGCCGGCAGCACACGGTCGTAGCGCGGACCGACCAGTGGGCGGACCATGTGCGGGATCATCAGGCCGATCCAGCCGACGACACCCGAGACGGAGACGGCGGCGGCGGTGATCAAAGTTGCGGCGGAGATCACGACCCCGCGTACGAAGCCGACATTGACGCCGAGCGCACGGGCTTCGTCGTCGCCCAATGACAGGACGCCGATCCGCCAGCGCAGCAAGGCCAGGGGCAGGAGCCCAACGATCACCAGCGGTGCGACGCTCCAGACATCGTCGACCTTGATGCCCGACAGGCTGCCCAGCAGCCAGAAGGTGATGGCGGGAAGCTGGTTGTAGGGGTCGGCCAGGATCTTCACCAGCGAGATGCCGGCGCCAGCGAGTGCACCGACGACGATGCCGGCCAATACCAGCACCAGAACCTCGTTCTGACTGCGCAGTGCCCGCGCGAGCGCGTAGACGATGGCGACGGTGGCAAGGCCGGTCACGAAGCCCAGCCCCTGAATGGCGATCACGGGCAGCGACAGCAGGATCCCGAGAACAGCACCGAAGCCCGCACCGGCCGAGACGCCCAGTATGTCCGGCGAGACCAGCGGATTGCGAAAGAGCGTCTGGTAGCTGGCGCCGGCGGCGGCCAGGGCGCCGCCGACCAAGGCCGCCGCCAGGACGCGCGGCAACCGGATCTGGAACAGGATGGTGTCGATATGAGGCGAGTAGGTCTCGCCGCGGAGCCGCGCGAAAAGCGCACCGATTACGTCACCTGCCGGGATCGGGTAGGGGCCGACCATGCTGCCGATCAGCATGGCTGCGACCAGGGCGAGGGCTAGGAGAGCTACAATCGGGACGGCGCGCATGAGGCCGTCAGTTTGCCGTGCCGCCCAGCAATTGCGCCAGTTGCTCGTCGGTGAGGCCGACGCCGTAGAACAGTTCGTAGAAGCCGCGCGTCTCGGCGCGCAGGTCGATGCTGGCCTCGGCCTGATAGAACAGGGACAGCAGCCAGCGCAGGCCGATCAGCCGGTTGAGCGATGGCGGCGCATCGATCCAGCCCCACGGCAGGCTCGGCGCGAGATGGACGCGGTTGTTCGCCACGGCGCGCACCTGGCTCCAGCCGGGCTTGGTCTTCACATTGGTGAAGAAGGTGCGGTCGAGCGTGACGATGATATCAGGCTGCCAGGCGATGATCTGTTCCAGCGAGGCGTTAGAGATATTGCCGCTGCCACCCAGTCCCTCGGCGACGTTGACGGCGCCGGCACGCTCGATGATCTCGGTGTTGATCGAGCCGCGGCTGCCAGTCTCCAGTCCCTCGGCCCCACGCGCGAGATAGACTCGCGGTCGGCGGTCGGCCGGAACGCGCGCCAGCACGCCGTCGACAATGGCAAAGCTCGCCTCGGCATAGGCGGCGAGGGTGGTAGCCCGCTCGGTACGCCTCAGCATGTCGCCCGCCAGTTTCAACGACGTAGCCGATGCCGAGAATCGACCGTCAATCAAGGCATAGGGAATGCCCGTCTGGCTTTGCACGCGGTCGGCCAACGACACGAAGGTCTCGGAGGTCGAGCCGAAATCGAGAACCATGTCGGGCCTGGTTGCTACCAGCCGCTCCAGGCTCACCGTATCGCCACGCCCGGTGAGACGGCCGGTCTCGGGCAGATCGCGCGCCGGGCTGGCGAGAAATGTCTTCTCAAGGGGCGAGGGGGTGCGAATCCAGCCCACCATTGCATCGCGGGCGAGCGCATAGGTCAGCACCGAGGCCGGCGGCCCAGCCACGAAAACCCGGTCGATACGTTCCGGCAGCGTGATCTTGCGGCCGGCCGAATCGACGAACGCACGGGTTTGCGCCAGGGCAGGGCGCGCAATGAGGCCGGCACCCAACAAGGCGAGTGCAGTGCGGCGCCTCACGGGTCGCCGACCTGAAAGTCTCCGGCCTGCGCAGGCGCCAGAGGCTCGAACAGCGTGCGGTCGGGCTTAACGTCGAGCAGGGGCGTGCCGTCTAGGCAATCCATGCCGCGCACGAAAAGCACCGGCCCTTCGATCTTCACCAACTGTACAATCGACGTGCCGATCGGGTTGGGCCGCACCGGAGTACGCAGGGAGAAGACACCACGTGCCTCACCGTCGTTGCGCGGGCTTTGATGCACGAGGTCGCGCCGCGATTCATGCAGCCAGTAGAGCACCTCCAGCCGCTCGAACTCTTCGATGCCCAGAAGTCCTTCGTCCCACGGGGCATCCAGCTCGAGCCGGCAGGTCGGCCCGTCGAGCCGACCTTGCCGCGGCGTTTCCAGCCGCGACGTCCAGGGCGTGCGAATGCGACCGATGAAGTGCAGCGAGGCGTCGAAGCCTTCCGGCGGGTCGACGGCCCGCTCGCCCCGACGGATTTCGTTCAGCCGGACCATCGGCTGGATCAGTCGAGACCGACCATGACATCGGAGGCCTTGATGACGGCATAGGCTTCCTGGCCGACCTTGAGGCCGAGCTCGTCGACGGCATCGTTAGTGATGGCGGCGGTGACGACCATGCCGTTCACGTCGATTCGTACATGGGCGGTCGTCTGGCCCTTCTTCACCTCGACGATCTTGCCCTTCAACCGGTTCCTGGCGCTGATCCGCATAAGTCCTCCTGAGAAATGGCGTCCGGAGTATAGGGCTGGCATGGCAAAATATCCATTCGGCTACAACGGTCTGATTTAACCCTTTTGATATGCAGATTGTCTGCGATTCCAGTGGATATCGATATGTTCAAACTGATATATCGCACGTTCAGAACGTGGGAGAGCTTCATGCTGGCAACTCGTCGAGTCTTTACGGCAGCCCTGGCGGCCGCCGCGCTTGTACTGGCCGCCGGCGGGACGCGGCCCGCTGAAGCGCAGGGCAAGGACGTCGTCATTCTTGCGGCAGCCAGCCTGAAGAACGCCCTCGACGAGGCTTCGGCTGCCTGGAACAAGCAGACCGGCAAGTCGACGAAGGTTTCCTATGCCGCGAGTTCAGTGCTCGCCAAGCAGATCGAGAGCGGCATCCCCGCCGACATCTTCATCTCGGCCGACGTCCCCTGGATGGACTATGTCGCCGAGCGCAAGCTGATCAAGGCGCCGAGCCGGTCCGACTTCCTCGGCAACCAGATCGTGCTGATCGCCGCCAAGGACTCCAAGATCGATCTCAAGGTCGACAAGGGTTTTGGCTTGCGCGCCGCGCTGGGCAATGACGGCCGCTTGGCCATGGGCAACGTCGACTCAGTGCCGGCGGGCAAGTACGGCAAGGCGGCGCTCGAATCGCTCGGTGTGTGGCCCTCAGTGGCGGACCGCGTGGCGCAAGCCGAGAATGTGCGCATGGCGCTCACGCTCGTCTCGCGCGGCGAGGCGCCGCTGGGCATCGTCTACAAGACCGACGCCGCGTCCGATCCGAACGTCCGCATCGTCGGCGCCTTCCCCGATGGCTCACATCCGCCGATCATCTATCCGATGGCGCTGCTCGCCAGCTCGACCAATCCGGACGCGCAGGCCTTCGTCGACTATCTGAAGTCGCCGGCCGGCAAGCCCTTCTTCGAGAAGCAGGGCTTTACTGTACTGAAGTAGGGACCGAAGCCTCACTGCCGGCGAGGAGCAGGGAACGCCCCAGCTTCTCGGCGGCGCCGGCCGGCATGGAGAAGCCAACCGTTGCCGGGCCGACCGCCACCGCGAGCAAGGTTTCGCCGCCCGGCAGCTCGCCGACGCTGAGCGAGTCGGTCGGCACCAACGAAAGCTTGGCCCCGAGGTCGGGTTCGACTTGAGGCAGGGCACGCCCCAGCAGGAGCAGGAGAGGTACCAGTCGCTGCAGGTCAGCGGCCGGGATGGTGAGTGTCGTGCGCTCGCCACCGCGGCGTACCACGGAGAGCTGAACGGCATTCGCCTGCGGCAGGAGTTCGCCGCTCACCTCGATTGCCTGGCTGAGATCGATCCGCTGTTCGTTGTCGGCCATCCGCCAACGCCTAGTTGAACGCTGCACGCGGCTGATCGACGTCGATGTCGACCAGGGACATGGCGAGCCCCCCGGCATCTTCGGGCGAGAGGGCGAAGGACACCTTGAAGCCGTCCGGTGTCGTCATGGTGAGGATCCGGCTGTCGCTGCCGGCGGCCGCCTGCAGAGAAAAGCCCCCCATCGGGTAGACGACCTTCAACGTATCGTCGCGATAACGCGCTTTCAGGGCCTGTTCGATGACGTTGGGCAGGGTCATCAGCAGCGAACGCAGGCAATCGGTCGGCAGCACGACTGAGGCGGGGCGGCCGTCGGCGTCTTCCATGACAATGCGAAACGAGTCGCCCGTGGGATCAACCTGGCAGGTAGTCAGAGCCTTGCCGACGATTTCCATGGCGAGATACCCGTGCTCGTGAAAGACGCTATATCCAGTAAGATATAACGAGAGCCGGCGCAAGCGGCGGTCAGGGGGCAGGAAACGGCGCGCTGCTAGTGCAGCTTGTCGGCGGGAGGCGTAAGCAGACGGGCGAGCGAGCGCATTTCCGGGGTCGAGGCACCGTAGGCACGACGTTCCATCTCGCGGTAGAGCCGCACGATATCATTGCCGGTTTCGGTGACCACGGCACCACCGCCGCCGCCGCCGCCGGTCTGGGCCGTGACGACGGGTTCGCGAAACATCTTGTTGAGCTCGTCGATCAGCAGCCACGCCTGACGGTAGGACATCTCCAGGGCACGACCGGCCGCGGAAATCGAGCCGGTTTCGTTGATCAGCTCGAGGAGGCGGATCTTGCCCGGTCCGATCGACCGTTCTCCGCCGAAGTCGATGCGCAGGTGCAATGAGGTCTTCTCGGTAGCCTTGGTGGCTGGCTTGGTGAGCGTGCGTCCCATACCGCAATTATGCGATAGGCGGCCGGTCAAAACCAGATGCAGTGGGACCTGGTCGGGGCGGCCTTGACCCCGGCGAATTGGCCGTGACGACAGACAGATCGCTCGTTATATTCAATTAAATATAACGAAGAAGAGTCTGCTGAATTCAGGAGGAAAACATGGACGTTTCAGCCAATGTCGGGCGTCTCGGCACCGCTGCTTCCGCTTTCATTTCCAAGCCTCACAAGCTTCTGATCGATGGCAAATGGGTCGCCGCCAAGAGTGGCAAGACCTTTCCGGTGTTCGATCCGGCCACGGGCGGCCAGATCGCGGCAGTCGCGGACGGCGGAGCGGCCGATATCGATCTCGCCGTGAAGGCCGCTCGCAAGGCCTTCGATGACGGACCCTGGGGCAAGGTGAAGCCGACGGAGCGCGGCAAGATCGTCTGGCGGCTGGCCGACCTGCTCGAAAAGCACACCGCCGAGCTGGCCGAGATCGAGAGCATCGACAACGGCAAGCCGGTCAGCGACGCCAAGATGGTCGACCTGCCGTTCTCCTGCGAGCTGCTGCGCTACATGGCGGGCTGGGCGACCAAGATCACCGGGCAGAGCATTCCGCTGTCCGCCCCCGGCGAATGGCACGCCTATTCGATGCGCGAGCCGGTCGGCGTGGTTGGCCAGATCATCCCCTGGAACTTCCCGCTGATGATGGCTGTCTGGAAGATCGCGCCGGCCCTCACGGCGGGATGCACCATCGTGCTGAAGCCAGCCGAGCAGACACCGCTTTCGGCCATTCGCCTCGGCGAGTTGATCATGGAGGCGGGCTTCCCGCCCGGTGTGGTGAACATCGTGACGGGCGACGGCACGCCGGGCGCTGCGTTGGCGGCTCATCCAGATGTCGACAAGGTGGCCTTCACCGGGTCGACAGAGGTCGGCAAGCTGATCGTTCAGGCCGCTGCGGGGAATCTCAAGAAGGTGAGCCTGGAGCTCGGTGGCAAGTCGCCGTCCTTCGTGTTTCCCGACGCCGATCTTTCCGTCGCCATTCCAGGTGCGGCGACCGGCATCTTCTTCAACATGGGCCAGTGCTGCACGGCGGGCTCGCGTCTCTTCGTACACGAACGCCTGTTCGACAAGATGATGGCGGGCCTGTCCGACGAAGCTCAGAAACTCAAGATCGGCCCCGGTCTCGACCCGACGACGCGCGTTGGACCGCTGGTTTCGGAAGAGCAGTTTCAACGGGTCACCGGCTATCTCGCGTCGGGCAAGGAGCAGGGGGCCGAGGCCATTACCGGTGGCCGGCGGCATGGCAATGAGGGCTATTTCATCGAACCCACCGTGCTGACCAAGACGACACCCACGATGAAGGTCGTCCGCGAGGAGATCTTCGGGCCGGTCGTCTGCGCCATGCCCTTCAACGACGACGATCTCGAGCGTATCGCCCGCCAGGGCAATGCGACCGAGTACGGGTTGGCGGCGAGCATCTGGACCCGCGATATCGGCGTTGCTCACAAGCTTGCCCGCAAGCTCAAGGCCGGCTCGGTCTGGATCAACGTCCATAACTTCAACGACGTGGCGCTGCCGTTCGGTGGCTACAAGCAGTCCGGCTGGGGCCGCGAAATGGGTTACGAGGCGATCGAGCTCTACACCGAGGTGAAGGCTGTCGCCGCAATGCTCTGAGAGGAGAGAATCAATGACTGTAGTTGAGAAGGGCGTTGCCCAGCGCCCGGCCTATATCGATGGCAAAGTGAAGCTGATGCTGATCGACGGACGCTGGGTAGCGTCCGCATCGGGCAAGACGTTTGAAAGCCGCAACCCGGCCACCGGCGAACTGCTGGCGCAGGTCGCGGAGGGTGATCGCGAGGATATCGACCGGGCGGTCGCGGCCGCCCGCAAGGCCTTCAACGGGCCCTGGAGCAAGTGGAAGCCGGCGGAGCGGCAATTGCTGCTGCTCAAGCTCGCCGATCTGGTCGAGCAACACATCGAGGAATTGGCGGCGCTCGACACGTTCGACATGGGTGCTCCCATCTCCCGTACGCGCAACAACCGGCAACGCGCCGTCGGCATGCTGCGCTACTACGCCGGGATGGCGACCTCGCTGCATGGCGAGACCATCGAGAACTCGCTGGCGGGGGAGATCTTCTCCTACACCTTGAAGGAGCCGGTCGGCGTGGTCGGTGCCATCATTCCCTGGAACGGTCCTCTCACGGCGACGCTATGGAAAATCGGGCCGGCGCTGGCCACAGGTTGCACTGTCGTCCTGAAGCCAGCGGAAGAGGCGCCGCTTACCTCGTTGCGGCTGGCCGAACTTTGTCTTGAGGCCGGTGTCCCGCCGGGCGTGGTCAATGTGGTTCCCGGCTATGGCGAGACCGCTGGCGCCGCTTTGTCGTCACATCCGGACGTCGACAAGGTCGCTTTCACGGGCTCGCACCTCACCGGGCAGAAGATCGTCCAGGCATCGGCCGGCAATCTGAAGCGTGTTTCGCTGGAACTGGGCGGCAAGTCGCCGGACATCGTGTTCGCCGACGCGGATCTCGACGCGGCGGTACCCGGCGCCAGCATGGCGGTGTTTGCCAACTCCGGTCAGATCTGCAGCGCCGGAACGCGGCTCTTCGTCGAGAAGAAGGTGTACGAGGAGTTCACCGACATGGTGGCCAGGTTCGCCAAAACCCTCAAGGTCGGCAACGGCGTCAATCCTGAGACCCAGGTCGGTCCGCTCGTTTCGTCAGAGCAGCTCGACCGCGTCACCGACTATCTCAGCATTGGCCGGCAGGAAGGTGCCAAGCGGCTGAGTGGCGGCGAGCGGCTGACCGACGGCGACTACCAGAAGGGCTATTTCGTACCGCCGACGGTGTTCGCCGACGTGCGCGACGACATGCGAATCGCTCAGGAGGAGATCTTCGGACCGGTGATCTCGGCGATTCCTTTCACGGACATCGACGAAGTGATCCAGCGTGGCAACGCCACGACCTTCGGTCTCGGCAGCGGCGTATGGACCCGCGACGTCAGCAAGGCTCATCGCCTCGCTAAAGCCATCCGCGCCGGCTCGGTGTGGGTCAACTGCTACCAGGCGATGGACCCGGCCGTGCCCTTCGGCGGCTACAAGATGAGTGGATACGGTCGCGAAAGCGGCAAGCAGCACCTCGAAGAGTACCTCAACGTCAAGGCGGTCTGGATCAAGACCGCCTAAGCGCATCGTATGTGACACTATCTCCGGGCTGGGCAGGCCTATCAGCCCGGAGCCTGCGACCGCGCAGGCCCTACATTCATGATCCATATCGTGCATAGTCGGCACGAGTGAGCGGCAGCGGGCCGCAAATGGATGGGTCATGACTGACGTCGAAGGCGATCTCGGCCTCCTCAGGGGGCGCCTGCTGCAATGGTTGATGAACGATGCTCTGCCGATCTGGTGGAGTGTCGGGGCGGACAAGGCGGGAGGCGGCTTCCACGAGGCCATCGACCATGCGGGCGAGCCGATCATTGCCGATCGCCGGGCACGGGTGCAGGCGCGGCAGATATTCACCTACGCCGTGGCACGGGACATGGGCTGGAGCGGGCCGTCGCACGAGGCCATGACGCACGGTCTGGATTTCTTCCTGGGCCGGTACCGGCGGCCGGACGGTCTGTTCTGCAACGCCTTGACCGTCGGCGGAAAGCAGGTCGAAGCAGCGCCTTACCTCTACGAGCAAGCCTTTGCGCTCCTGGCCATGGCGACGGCGCACGGGACCGAGAAGCGGACGCCCGAGCTGCTACCGGTCGCCGATCAGCTTTTGGAGCGCTTGCTTGCCGAGCGGCGAGGCCAGGCGGGTGGTTTCACCGGCTTCGTGGACGATGCCGTCTACCAGTCCGACCCGCATATGCATCTCTTCGAAACGGCATTGGCCTGGGAGGAAATTTCGCCCGATCCGCGCTGGTCTCGCCTTGCGGATGAACTGGCCGAGCTCTGCCTTGCGCGTTTCATCACCAAGGATCGCGGCATCCTGCTCGAATATTTCGACTCCTCCTGGGCGCCAGCGGCGGGCGACATGGGACGCTTGGTGTGGCCGGGCCATCAGTTCGAGTGGGCAGGCTTGCTGGAGCGCTGGGCGCTCGCGCGCGGCCGCGAAGACGTCCGCAAGGTCGCGCGGCGTCTCTATCGCATCGGCGCGGATCACGGGATTGATGCGAAGCGTGGCGTGGCGGTCTTCGAGTTGACGGACGAGATGGCCGTGAACGATCCGAAAGCGCGACTCTGGGCACAGGCCGAATGGCTCAAGGCCGCGATCATCCTGGCGCGGTCGGAGACGGACGAGGCGACGCGGTTGGGTTATCTCGCCGATGCTGCAGCAGGGGCGCGGTCGTTGTTGCGCTTCCTGGAGACGCCCGTCGGCGGTTTGTGGCGGGACAAGCTGACTGCGGAGGGCGAGTGGATCGACGAGCCCGCACCGGCGAGCTCGTTCTATCACATCATCGATTCGCTGCGCGTGTTGGCAGCGTGGCAGGCCGACCCGAGCAAGTCGGGCCGGCCCACGGCGTAGCCAGCAGGCGTTAGGCGGCCTGATAGCCGATCACGGCCTTGGTCTCGAGAAACTCCTCGAGGCCCCACTTGCCGTACTCGCGGCCGTTGCCTGATTGCTTGTAGCCACCGAAGGGAGCGGCGGTGTCGCCCATCGGATAGTTCACATGCACGTTGCCTGCGCGCATTTGCGAGGCAACCTTGCGGGCATGGTCGAGGTTGGCGCCCTGCACATAGGCCGCCAGCCCATAGATCGTATCGTTGGCGAGACGGATGACCTCTTCCTCGCTCTTGTAGGGCAGGATGGTGATGACCGGCCCGAAGATTTCTTCGCGAGCGATCGTCATGTCATTGGTGACGTTCGCGAAGACGGTTGGGCGCACGTAGAAGCCACGGTTCAGGTTCTCCGGCCGGCCGGGGCCACCAGTGACCAGTTCCGCACCCTCGTCGATGCCGGCCTGGATGAGGCGCTGGATCTTCTCGTACTGCGTGGCGTTCACGACCGGACCCAGCCGGGTCTCGGGATTGCGCGGATCGCCAACGACGAAACGCTCGGCCGCTGCCTTGGCGATCGCCTTGACCTCGTCATGGCGTTCCTGCGGCACGAACATGCGGCTCGGTGCCGTGCAGGACTGGCCCGAGTTTACCATCATGCTGTTGATGCCCTTGGTGACGGCGGTCTGGAAGTCGACGTCGGGAAGAAGAATGTTGGCCGACTTGCCACCCAACTCCTGCGCCACGCGCTTGACTGTCAACGCTGCCGCCTGTGCCACGCGGATGCCGGCGCGCGTCGATCCGGTGAACGACATCATGTCGATGTCGGGGTGGTTCGACATGGCTTCACCGACGACGGCGCCGGTGCCCTGGATCATATTGTAGACACCCTTGGGCGTGCCGGCGGCGTGCATGATCTCGGTCCAGATGACGGCGTCGATCGGCGCCTCTTCAGAGGGCTTCAGCACCATGGTGCAGCCGGCGGCGAGGGCAGGAAGCACCTTGCAGGCGATCTGGTTAGTCGGCCAGTTCCATGGCGTGATCAGGCCGCAAACGCCAATCGGCTCGCGTGCGATCAAGGTCGTGCCTTCAACCGTCTCGAACGGGTAGGTTTCGAGCACGGAGATCATCCGTTCCAGATGGGCAGTGCCGCGGCCAGCCTGGATATCGCGGGCGAACTGCAGCGGCGCACCCATCTCGCGGGAGATCGCATCGCCCACGTCGCTGCGGCGCTTGTTGTATTCGGCCAGGATGGCGCGCAGCAGCTCGAGCCGTTCTTTGCGTGTCGTGCGGGAGAAGGAGGCGAAGGCGGTACGGGCCGCGGCCACCGCACGGTCGACGTCGGCGGCACTGCCGACGGCGATCTGCGTATAGGCTTCCTCAGTCGAGGGATCGATCACATCGAGCAGCGCCGGCTTTACCGGGTCCACCCATTTGCCGTCGATGTAGAATTGCTTCTCGTGTGTCACGGAATTCTCCGAGCTGGTGTGATTTCTACGATACGTTGTATATATATGGATACAACGTTGGGAAAGCGCCACATACGGGAGGCCGCAATGCCGCGCAGTATGGATCTGTGGGACCTACAGCAGGTTTCCTATGTCACTGGAGACGTGACGCCGGACGGCAGCGCAATCCTGCTTCGAGTCGAGACGGAACATGACGGACCCGTCGACCTCTCATTTCCGACAGTCGATCTCCAGTATCTCGTGACGCTTCTGCTGGTCCTGGGTGGCAAAGCGGCAGTGAATGGCCGGTTTGCCGCGTTCAGCGAGACCTTTCAGGCACAGCCCTTGCCCTTGCACGGCGTTTCGCTGGGCGTCGAGGAGAACGATCGCGGTGTGCTGACTCTGGAGGTGGGCGCCACGATCCTCTCGTTCTCGTTGCCACGCAACTCGATGGCGGAGATGGGCCGCACGATCCTCAACTTGACCCGGGTATCGCCCGCGAACTAGGCGGCAAGCCGGCGTGTCAGGTGATTGAAGAGGCCGTGCATCACCTCGTCGTTGGCCCGGCAGATCAGCTTGGTCGCGTCGCGGGTCTGAGTGACGAGGCCCGCCGACGTCAGGGTCTTGAGGTGATGCGAGAGAGTGGAGGCATTGATGCGGAGCATGGACTGCACGCGCCCCACGGTCAGGCCGTCCTCGCCAGCGCGGATCAGGATTTCGTAGATCCTGAGACGGGTCGGATTACCTAGAGCCTGCAGATGTCCAGCGGCGGTCGCGGTGTCCAAAGTCGCCTCAAGCGTCGAGTATTCGTTATGCTCAAAATAATATAACGAAAGCTATAGGCGATGACCAGCTACCTCAGGGTAACCAGGTTGAGGCGGCCGGCCGGGCCTTGCCGCGACGTAGCGGGGCCGGGGACGGCGCCTGGCGGAGCCGACAGGGCCTCGCGCACCTTCTGGGCGAGGTCGCGCTTGCGATAAGGCTTGGGCAGCAGGAGCACGCCGGCTTCGAGGCGGCCGTCGTTCTGCAGTGCACCCTCGGCATAGCCCGACGTGAACAGCACCCGGAGGCCGGGCCGGGCGCGACGTACCTCTTCGGCGACTTCGCGACCATTCAGGCCGCCCGGCATGACGACGTCGGTGAACAGCAGGTCGACTTCGCCGACGCGGTCCAGCAACTCCAGGGCTTCGCGACCGCTGGCGGCGCTGGTGACCTCGTAGCCCAGGCTGGCAAGCATGGCGGAGACGTGGAAGCGCACCTCGTCGTTGTCCTCGACCAGGAGGATGCGTTCCTTGCCGCGCGGTGCGGCCTCGCCGGGCGCGGCAAGTTGCTCGGTCGCGCCCTCGACCTTCGGCAGATAGATGCGAACCGTTGTCCCCCAGCCAACCTGGGACTTGATATCGACATGGCCTTTCGACTGATGGACGAAGCCATGGACCATGGAGAGGCCGAGCCCGCTGCCCTTGCCGACATCCTTGGTGGTGAAGAAGGGATCGAAAGCGCGCGAGGCGACGTCGGCCGGCATGCCCGTACCGCTGTCCGTCACAGAGAGCATCACGTAATCGCCGGGGGCGATCTCGCCGTCGCTGCCCGGCACGAAGCTGACGTTGCCGGTCTCGATCACCAGTCGGCCGCCAGCCGGCATCGCGTCACGGGCATTGATGCAGAGGTTGACCAGGGCCGTCTCGAACTGGCTGCGATCGACGCTGGTGTGGCCGAGTCCCTCCGCCAGCCGCATATCGATGTCGATTTCGCCGCCAAGGGTACGATGCAGGAGGCTGCCGGTGACGGTGATCAGCGCGTTGAGGTCGGTAATCTGCGGCCGCAATGTCTGCTTGCGCGAGAAGGCGAGGAGTTGCCGGGTCAGATCGGCGGCACGCCGTGCGGCGCCACCGATGCGCTCCAACCGCTCGGCCACCTGCCGGTCGACGATCTCCTCCTGCAAGGCTTCCACGTTGGCGGCGATCACCATGAGGATGTTGTTGAAGTCGTGCGCGACGCCGCCGGTCAGCTTGCCGACCGCGTCGAGGCGTTGCGATTGGCGGAGCTGCTCTTCGAGATGGCGCTGCTGAGTAACGTCGATCATCGAGCCGACCATGCGCAGCGGCTTGCCGGCCTCGTCGCGAATGACGCGGCCGCGGTCGATCACCACGATCGATGAGCCATCGCCGCACAGAAACCTATACTCGTCCTGCCAGTCGTTGATTTGGCCATTGATCACGGCGTAAATCCCGGCGACGACGCGCTCGCGATCGTCGGGATGGATATGGTCCTTCCAACTCGCCGATGGAGCGTCGGGGCCGAACGTGTGCTTGAAGCGCAGTTTCAGCCCTTCGTTCCAGCGGATCACGTCACTCAGGAGATTCCAGTCCCAGACGACATCGGCCGTGGTCTGGGCGACGATGCTCAAACGCTCTTCGCTCTCGCGCAACTTGAGTTCGGCGTGCTTGGCGTCAGTGACGTCCTTGGCAATGCCTACCAGCCGTGTCAGCCGGCCCTGATGGTCGTAGACAGGAAAACTGCGATCCTCGATCCAGCGCGCCGTCCCGTCGGGGCGCATCAAACGGTACTCGTTGAGATGAGAACCACCTGGAAACTGCGTCGCCGGCATTTCGATCTTGCCGCGATCCTCGGGGTGAATCGCATCGATCAGCGCATTTAGGTTGCCGTACAGATCCTCGCTGGAGCGCCCCGAGATCTTCTCGTAGGCGGGATTGACGTAGAGAACCCGGTTGTCGGGCATGGTCGAGATCCAAAAGACCTCGTCGACATTCTCCGCAAGCTGGAGGGCGCGCCGCTCGCTTTCCCGGAGGGCTTCCTCGCGACGGACATGCTCGATGCCCAGGGCCGCGAGCTTGGCGAAGTGGGCGAGCACGGCAACGTCGGCGTCGGTCGGGCCATTCGCCGTATGGCGATAGACGGCGAAAGCACCGACCGGCGAGCCGTCGGAGTGCAAAATCGGCATCGACCAGCAGGCACGCAGTCCATGGCTGGCGGCGACCGTGTGCAGGTTGGCCCAAAGCGGATTGCTGCCAATGTCGTCGGCGACAGTGAGCCGGCGCCGATGAATCGCCGTTCCGCAGCAGGCCGAATCGGGGCCGATGGCCAGCCCGTCGAGAGCCGACATGAACGACGGCGGCAGGTAGGGGGAGGCGCCCGCCTTTAGTCGCGCCGTTTCGGGATCGACCAGCAGGATCGAGGCGCGCTGACCGGGCGATACATCGCTTATCGACCGGGCGCAGGCCCGCAGGATCGTCGTCAACGCGCCGCCAAGAGCAATCAACCGCAGGACGCGATTGCTCGCGCGCTGTTGCAGCTCCTCACGTTTGCGAACGGTGATGTCGCTGATATGGAGCGTGAGCCCGTCGTCCAGCGGCTCGGCGGTGACATCGAGCCAGCGGTCGCAGGGTTCGTGGAAGACCTCGAAGCGATGCCGTACCGTCTCGCGCAAGGCCTTGTGCAATCCAGCGGAGAGCGCCGTGCCGGCGAAGCTCTCTCCAATGGCGCCAAGAAGACGGGTCGCCTCGCGGTTGATGAAGGTGATGCGAAGGTCGTTGTCGACGGTCAGGACACCGCCGGCGGCGCGGTCGAGCGTCGTCCGCAGGCCACGGCGGACAAGGCCGAGTTCGAACAGCTCGGTGATTTGCCGCGCCAGGTCGATCAGTGCTTTTTCCTGAATGGGCTCCAGGACGCGCAGCTCGGTATCGAGGACAGAGAGTGTTCCAATCGGCAAGCCGTCGCCGCAGCGCACGGGGACGCCGGCATAAAAGCGCACCTTGGGTGGACTAACGACCAGCGGACTCTCGCGAAACACCGGATCGAGCCTGGCGTCCTGCACGACGCACAGGCCACCCTCCCTGATGGTCCGTTCGCAGAACGCCAGCTCGCGGGGTATTTCGGAAACGCCAAGCCCAACCTGCGACTTGAACCACACCCGCTTGCGGTCGATTAGCCCGAAGGCCGCCATCGGGGTCCCACAAATGCGGGCGGCCAGATTTGTCAGGGCATCGAAGGTCGGGTCTGCGGGGGTATCGAGGATCTCGTATTGACGCAACGCCGCCAGGCGGGCGGCTTCTGGCCAGGCCGAGGCTTGCGGGCGTGCGGTCGTCATACCTCCTGCCTATCAGGTGGCAGACCCGCCGCCAGCGGCGGAATGATCCGTTCTGGAACGAATGCCCTGTTGGCAATCACCGGCAGCTTCCCTCGGCATCATTCCGGCTCGATGCCGGCGATCTTCATCATGTCCCTGTAGAGCTGGATCTCGGCCACCATGATCTGGCGCATCTCCTCGGGGCTCGAAGGGGCGATTTCCGAGCCGCCCTGTGCCTGGCGCTCGACGTAGACTGGGTCGGTGATGGCTTTCAGCATCGCCTCGCGCAGCTTTGCCTGGACGGGCTGAGGTACGCCGCGAGGCAGCAGGATGCCGGTCCAGGTCATCAGTTCGAAATCGGGAATGCCCTGCTCGATCAGGGTCGGGATGTCCGGGGTGAGCTTGTAGCGGCCGCGGCTGCCGACGCCGAGGCAGCGCACCGTACCGGCCTTGACCTGCGGCAGGCTGGTGACGGGATCGGCGAAACACATCTGCACGTGGCCGGCCATCAGGTCCTGCAGCGCGGCGGGCGTGCTCTTGTAGGGCACATGCACCATGTCGACGCCGGCCTTGGCCTTGAAGAGTTCGCCCGAGATGCGCGTCGAGGCGCTACCCGAACCAAAGTTGATCTTGCCGGGTTGGCGCTTGCACAGTGCCGCGAATTCAGGTGCCGACTTCGCATCGACCTTGGCATTGACGATCATGAACACCGGCGCCCGCCCGATGATCGTAACGGGATCGAAATCCTTCAGAGGATCGTAGGGTAGGGACTTCATCATCGCGACATTGGAGGCGGCCGCCGTATTGGAGCAGACGAAGATCGTCTGCCCATCGGGCTTGGCTTTGGCCGCAACTTCGGCCGCGATCGCGCCATTGGCGCCGGGCTTGTTCTCGACAACGGCGGCAACGCCGAAGGTTCGATTCAATCCCTCGGCGACGTTGCGCGCGCTCTGGTCGGTCGCCGAACCGGGACCGAAAGGGACGATGATGCGGAAAGGGCCGTTGGGAAAGCTGTCGGCCTTCGCCGCGCCGCCGATCGACAGCGCGGCCGTGCTGGCCAGAAGGAAGCGACGACGATCAATCATGGAGAAGATTGTCGTCGCTCGTAGCGCGCAACTCCAGTTGCGCGTTTCTCACTGCGGGCAGTGCCGCGTTAGCGGCGCCACCATCCGCGCTTGGGCTTCTCCGGCGGCGCGTCGATCACGGGGACCGGTGGCAGCGCGGGGGCGGGCTCGGGCTCGGCCTGCGGGGCCGCGACCATGACCGGCGGCACCAGGACAGGCTCCGGAGCAGGCGGCGGGGGAGGTGGCGGCTCGGCTGCCTCTACATTCACCGGCGGACCGGGATCGAACGGCGCGAGTTCCATCGGCACGGCATCGACATGTGCCGGCTCGTGCGCCGCAGTAGCAGCCGGGAACTCCGAAGCAGGTTCCTCCTGCGCCGCAGCTGCATCCGTCGCGGGTGCATCCTCGCCATTGGCGCTCTGCTCGTGCTGCGGGAAGTCACCTGGCTCGCCTTCACCGTTTTCGCGGCGACGGCGACGGCCACCGCGGCGGCCGCGGCGGCGGCGGCGATCGCCGCCACGTTCGTCGTCGGATGCGTCGCCGTTGCGTGCGCCTTCGGCCTGCTCGCCATCGGTCCGCTCGGTATCGCCCCGCTCGGCCTCACCCTCCGGTGCGTCGCTCTCGTCGGCGTCGCTCTCGCGGGCTGCATCGTCGCGCGGTTCGTCGCGCGGCTCATCACTGGCGCCTTCTTCGCCGGCGACGCGCGGGCGATCGGACTCTTCGCCCTCACCATCGCGGCGGCCGCGACGGCGGCGGCGGCGGCGGCGGCCACGACCGCGACCATTTTCGTCGTCGGCGCTGCGTTCCTCGCCGCGATCCTCGCTGTCGCCACTGCCCTCGGCCTCGTCTTCGTCATCGGCCGGGGCGGCCTCACCCGAAGATTCCTCGTAGCTGGCACGCGCCAGCTCCTGGGCCGGACGCTCGCCGCGATCTTCGCGGCGCGAACGCACTCGCTCGATCTCGCAGTCCGCTGCGTGAAGTTCGTCGTCAGCCTCGATCGTGACGTGGAAGTT
>CALROF020000102.1:0-21729 GCA_943369775.1 Reyranella massiliensis 521 | reverse complement strand
CAGGCTGTTGAAAAATGCATCGCGGCGATCATTGGAAGATGATTCACTGATCTGAGAGTTCAGACGGGGCGATGATGCGCGGATCGGATGAGCGTTCGGGATCGCTGTTCAGCTATGTGGATCTGGAGGCTCGGGTTCGGGGGGATCATCCTTTGCGGACGATCCGCGAGTTAGCGAATGCGGCGTTGGCCGATCTGACGGGGGACTTTGCGGCGCTGTATCCGGCTCGTCTGGGTCGGCCGTCGATCGCGCCGGAACGTCTGTTGCGGGCGATGCTGCTGCAGGCGTTCTATGGCATCCGGTCGGAACGGCAACTGATGGAGCGGATGGAGTTCGACCTTCTGTTCCGCTGGTTCGTGGGGCTGGGTGTGGACGATCCGGCGTGGGACCATTCGAGCTTCTCGAAGAACCGGGACCGGCTGCTGGAGGGCGAGATCGCAGCGAAGTTCCTGGCGGCTGTGGTATCTCAGCCGAAGGTGAAGCGGCTTCTGTCGAGCGATCACTTCTCGGTGGACGGGACGCTGTTGGAAGCATGGGCGTCGATCAAGAGCTTCCGGCGCAAGGACAGGGGCGACAATGACGCGCCGGGCGGTGGGCGCAACGCCGAGCACAACTTCCACAAGGAGAAGCGCTCGAACGAGACCCATCGCAGCACGACCGATCCGGAGGCCCGGCTTTACAAGAAGAGCGACGGCCAGCCGGCCAGGCTCTGCTACATGGGCCATGCCCTGATGGAGAATCGCCATGGGCTGGTGGTCGGTGGGAGTGCCAGCCTGGCGACGGGCACGGCCGAGCGCGAGGAGGCGCTGGCCCTGGTCGACGCTCATCGAGGCAAGCGCCGCATCACCCTGGGCGCCGACAAGGCCTATGACGTGGCCAACTTCGTAGCCTCGTTGCGATCCCGTTCGGTCAGCCCCCACATCGCCATCGATGGCCACCTGAGCAAGACCGGCAAACCGCGCAAGACAGCGGTGGATCGCCGCGTTACGCGCCACGTCGGCTACGGCATCAGCCAGCGCTGCCGCAAGCGGATCGAGGAGGTGTTCGGCTGGATCAAGGCTTCGGCCGGGCTTGCAAAGATCAAGCTGCGAGGACGAGCGCGGGTGGACGCCGTCTTCACACTCGCCCTGGCGGCCTACAATCTGGTTCGGCTGCCCAAGCTGCTGGCGGCACCGGCATGAACATGCTGGGTCGATGCCGTGTCGTCGAGACACCTGGCTGGGACATGGCCGGGCCGGGTGCCTACATCCTGTTCGGCGAAGAAGGCGGCGAGTTCGCCTTCGATGGCCTCACCGGCCCGATCCACGGTGCCTGCTATGGCGACGATGTCGAGTTCGACTGCGACGGCAACGACGAGAGCGAAGAAGTCTCCGGCCATGGCTGGGCCGAACTTCAGGCCGATGGCTCTCTCCAACGTGAGATCTGCCTCTCAAATGGCGACGACATACCCTTCATCGCCCATCGTCAGACTTCTTCAACAGCCTGCTAAACCTGTTGCTTGACCGCTTCGAGACACCACGTCAGCGTGCACGCGATATCACTCAGGCGATCGACTACACCCAGGTTGGCGGGCCGGCTGCGCAAGACGAGTTTCATCGCGTCTTGCAGGACGCGGAGCGGGCGGGCGCGATCGTCCTTGAAAGGGCGCGGCTTGGCCGTTTCACCGGCGAGTTCGCGCGTGCTCGGCTCGTCGACGCAGACAAGCTGTATCGGTTCCTTGTGCGTTCACCGGCCGGCGAGATTGCGGACGTGGCGAGCCGGCGAATCGGCGAGAGAATCACTGACGTTCTGAAAGATCCGTTCTTTGCGGAGGTGGAGCGCGAGGCGATTGCAGCGTGGAGAAGCAACAAGAGCTATCTTGGCCTTTCGCCCACCCAGGTGGACACTTTCAGTACGGTCATGCGGCTGGCGCATGGGATCGTCCATCTCACGGGGCGCGATGTCGACCATCGAACGTTTTCGCGTCGCACCGTGAAAGACAGCAAGGCTTTGGAGCGCTCCGAAGGCCGTATCGCCCAACTGCTTAAGCGGCGCAATGCGGGACTGATCGGGGACGAGCCGCGGGAAATCCTGGAGGCCTCCGGCATCGTCCGACGGGCGCACCTCCTTCAGGTGAAGGGCCCTCTGCGCTTGTCGTCCGACGCCCTTACGATCGAGGGGACAGGGGAGATGTTCATTGGCTTGCCATGGGCGGCCGCCCAGCAAGCAACATTGATGAAACCGGTTGACTACATCATCACCATCGAGAACCCGACTAGCTTCTGGCGCTACTGCACGGAGATTGGGGGATGCTACCTCGCCCTTCTGAGTGACGGCTTTCCAGCGCGAGACGTTCTTTCCAGCATGGTACATTTGGTGAAAGCGGCGCGGACCATCATCGATGCTCCCATCTATCATTGGGGCGATATTGACGCGGGTGGTGTTCGCATTGCCGCGCATCTCGAGGACGCATTCGGCATTCCAGTGCTGTTACATCAAATGCGGCCACGACTTGCCTTGGAGAAGGGGACGTCGTTGCAATCCCGTCAGGGCCTGCAGCGGCTTGCTACCAGGCCGGGTGATGTTGGCGACCTCGCTCGCTGGCTTTGTTCAGATGAGGCAAAGGCGCTTGAGCAGGAAGAGCTTGATCCTACGCCACCCGCTAGAAGTACCGACATAGCGCTAAGCGCCAGGCACTGAATGGTGCTGGTAGTATGAGTAATATCGAGGCTGTCTAGGGGGCTTGGATCCGTGCGTTCTCTCACCGACTTCCTCAACGACCTGCCGGGTGTCATGACGCGGAAGGCACGCGCAGTCGTGCTGCAAGGTGATCTGCTGAGCGACAAGGAGAAAGCTGACATCCACGCTCGCAATCAAAGCTTCCTCGATACCGTTGTTGTCTTAGGGCCCGATGCAGCAGCGTCCATACTGGCAGCATATAGAAGCGGCCGTCTGCCAATGCGGAGAGGAAAGAATCCCGTGAATGCGCCAAAAGCGGAAGAATATTTGGCGAAGAGAGAAGAGCTTAGGAAAGAGATCTCTGAACGGCTAAGACGCGAGAGAGCGATCGGAGATCCTTCGTTGATAGTCGAGAGCGATTTGACTGACCAGCATCTCATCGATGCGGTTTTCATCAAGAATTTCGGCAAGGGCCCGGGCGTGATGATGCTAGCTGGTATTGCAGTCTCCAAGACAATTGCTGGCTACAAGACGAACTCAGGTAAGAATACAGGTTGGGCGGTGCAGTTTCAGTGGACCGGCTCGAACGGCCAGCCACGGACGACAGGCCGGATGCCGCCTGAAGCAGAGAATCGGCGTAACGACGCAGCGCGGGATTGGGGTGTGCCTAAATGAATGGCATCGAAAAGGGGCTATGGGCATTCACCCAGTCCGCCAAATCCGCAACCCGGGTGACGCCCGGGGGCAGCGCACAACTTGCACAAGGGGCGCCAGGCACTATTTTCTGTGAATGAGTCCACCGAAAACGCCGCCTCGGCCTACCCGATGCATCTTCTGCGATACTGAGCTTGGTCCTGACACCAAGCCCGAACATATCCTGCTTAACGCGCTCGGTGGCCGGAGGACCTCGCGTAGCCTCGCTTGCGACCACCACAACGGCGAATTCGGCAGTTCGATCGACAAGACGCTGACTGACCAGGTTTCGATCGTCCGCAACATGCTTCAGCTCGAATCGGGCTCTGGAAAGCCGCCGCCCATGCTGCGGCGCGTGCCAGCCGGGCAGGAGACCTTCAATGTTCGGCAGAATGCCAAGTTCGAGCAGGTCGCGCAGCCCTTTGCGATGACCGAGCGTGCGGATGGCGAGACAATTCTCCAGGTCAATGCGCGGTCGCCTGAGCACCTCGCCGAACTGGCCCCGCATATCGCAGCCAAGCTGAACACCACCGAAGAGAAAGTTCGCGAACTGCTTAAGACCGGTCAGGGAACGGTGGTCTGGAAACGGCCCGATCCCATCCGTCACGACCTGCTGTTTGGTGGCCCCGATGCTGTTCGCTCGATGGCAAAGTCCTGGCTTGAGCTTTGGGCGACAGTTGCCGGCAACGAGGACGTGAAATCGCCCTCCTACGCCGCTGCCCGACACTTCGTCCTCGTTGGCGACGATCAGTTCCTGCACGACAGAACAAGCCAGGACTACCGCTTGGTTCCCGGCGCCGATGAAATGGCCGCGCGTTTCGGCGACTTCTTCAACTTGATCTACGTGCGAAGCGACGCCGAAGGCCGCGTCGTTGCTCATTTCACGCTTTACAACATGATGGGATGGCAGATCGTCCTTGCTGATCGGGGTGGTCGCCCGAATCTCAATACAGGTCTGGTCTCGAACCCGCTCAAGCCACGCGAGTGGTCCGAAGCCGTCGCTGCTGGCATTGAGATTGACTCGAGCCGGCTGGAAGCGCCTGAGATCGATGACGAACACGCGCGCTTCCAGACGCGCGTAGTCGCGATGATCGAGCGTCATCAGAAGCAGGCGACGATCGAATCGATGGAGCAAATCGCCAGCACCGAACTCAAGAGGCATGGCATCGCCGACATCTTCAATGAGCCGGACGAGGCAAAACGCAAGGCCGCCATCGCTTCGATCAGCGGCAGGTGGGCGATGCACCTTGTAAACGTGCCGCATACCTACAGGCTTAGCCCTGACGAGATAGACGCGATGCTGGACCAAGCTGGTTCGTCAAAAGACTAGCTCGCGTCGCCAGTCCGTCGGGAGATTGCATCTGGATGACGTGAGCGTCACCGCCGAAATAACGGCAGCGTCGGTTATCAGGGGAAGCCGAAGGTTAGTTGCGGGGGAGCGACATGAAAGTTTTCTGGTCCTGGCAGGATGATTCACCGGGCAAAACCAACCGCCACTTCATCAAGGCCGCGCTTGAGGCGGCTGTTGCCGCCCTGGCCGGCGAATACGAGTTGGAGGATGCCGATCGCCCGGCCCTCGATCACGATACGAAGGGTGTGCCCGGCGCGGCCGAGATCGTTCCGGTATTGATGGACAAGATTGCCAACAGCGCCGTCTTCGTCGCTGACGTAACTCCGATCGCTAAGACCGCAGACGGCAAGGCGCTGCCCAACGCCAATGTTATGATTGAACTCGGGTGGTCACTGAACAAGCCGGGATGGGCGCGTCAGATCTACGTGCTGAACACGGCGAGTGGTTACAAACCGGCCGACCTGCCGTTTGATATCCGAGGGCGCCGCGTGCTCTGCTACACGCTGGCGGAGACGGCCGACGGCAAAGCTCGGGAGAGTGCTCGCAAGGTCTTGATCGGCGACCTGACCGCCGCGATCCGGACCAATCTCGACCAGCACTTGGAGGATGAAGCTGCCGCGCGGCCCATTCCAGGCACGCCGGCCAAAGCCGACGAACCATCCCTGTGGGAAGGGGCCGACAAGGGCTTCTCTCACCAGGACTCGTTTGCCCGGACGCTTTGGACGCCGGTGATTATTCCGGCAGGGCCCAGAGCCTATCTTCGGGTAATCCCCGGCGGCTGGGAAGCCGAGCCGCCAGACGTGAGCACGATCGGCCGTCTCGACGCCGGCATTGCGCCCGACGCACCAACCCATCAATCGAGCGGCGATTTCGGACCCACGAAAGAGGGTTACGTGCGTTACTGGATTTCGTCGGCGATGAACGCTCCGCGCGAGAGCGAGGACGTGACGATGTACTTCGAGGATACCGGCGAGTTCTGGATGGTCACGGGGTCGCCTATCATCACCTACAGTGGTTCCCACAAACGTGGCGTCGACCTTGCCATGGTGTTCCGCGCGTGGGCGTCCGTCTTGCGCCGAGCCAACTTCATTTTTCATCATTTCGGTGCCCTGCCGGTACGCCGGGCGGAAGTCGGCTTCACGGGCTTCGACGATGTCCAGTTTCCTGGTGGCTGGCATCAGGCGGCCCGTCCGCCGGCGCGCCGTCCCGAACTCCGCTTCGATCGCACCCTGCGAGACTGGTCCGCTGACGCGCAGGAGGCATTCTTGATCGAGGCATTGGCAAAGGTGTTCCGGCTGTTTGGCGCGACGCCTTTGCCTCATGTCGATGCCGCGAAGTTCGTGGCCAACAATGACCCTGAACGGGGCCGGAGCTCTCCCTGGCTTGAACCGCGTCGCTGACCATGTAGTCGAGATGAACCGTCGAGCGTCCCGCGGGAGGCAACGATGCCGGTGATTAATGTCCACGCAATAGCGACTGGAGGTTGGTGTGGATCGTTCCGGTGACCGCTTCCTTAGGCAGGTTGCGAGCGCCGGCAATCGCCGTGACCGCCGCTCGCACATCCGCTGGCTCCGCGGGGCGGCCGTCGACCTGGGTGAAGGGGCCATCGGTTTCCGTCAGAATCCGATTCAACGGCAGATCGGCGACAAGTGCACGGCCACGCTCGGAGCGAATCATTTGCGCATTGACTGAGAAGTAGCATCCCAATGCGGCGGCACGCCGTGCCTCGCTCCTGGTGCCTGTAAACCAGTGCAGCACGATCGCACCACGATCCTGCGGGAGATGTCGTTCGACCATGTCCAAGACTCTGGGAACGCTCCTCACACTATGGACAGTAAGAATTTTGCCCCCCGCTTCGGCGCACCTCTCCAGGACGTGACGAAAGACACGCATCTGCGCCTCAAGCGATTTGAAAAAGCGCGGACCGGCATCGAGGCCGACTTCCCCGACATATCGGGTTTCGGGAAGGTGCTGCTCCCATAAAGACAGTTCGCTGGCGCGCTCGGCGACGAGTTGCGGATGCAGGCCGAGAGCGGCTCGTACATAGTGGGTGCCACGCGTCAGGTCATTGTTGCGTGGCCATGCTTTGGGCGTGGTGGTGACCGTCAGAGTATAGACCCGTGCTGCCTCGGCTCGCGCAATCGCGGCTTCATGATCGGGATAGAGATCGAGATGGCAGTGGAAATCCACGCCACCCACTTGATGGGTCTCTGTCATCCCGGCTGTGTCCTCACGCCCCTCAGTAGGGCGCCAACCTCTTCGAGCCCGCGTCGATAAACACCGGCGATGGCGGCTTGACGGGCGGGGGACTCGTCGAAGAGAGGCCCAGGCTTGTGGATCAGGATCGGAGCCAGACCGGGCCTAGCGCGGAGGCGTTCAATGGCGAGTTGGAAGGAGCGAATCTGAACACCCTCGGATTGGCGCGTATCGAGGGTACGAGCAGTGAGATTGTCTATTGTGTAGATCGTCAGATCTGGATCGGCATGCAGCCCAGCTTCGAGCGCCGCTCGCCTGATGAGGCACGGCAAGCAATAGCCGCAATGCTGGACGCCGAATCCTTGCCATCGGCCTTTCGTCGGGGACGCGCAGGAAAGCGAGGATGGCGCGAGCTCGCGTAGCAACTCGCCATTGGTACATGCCGCGACCATCTCGCCCTTGGTCTTGTCCCAATAAGGATTCTCGATCCAGCCATCGAGACCAAGGCCTTGGAGCGCTTCGTTCCAGCGGGCGATGTAGAAGGGATGGGTGGTACGTGTGCTCAGCGCGCCGAGGCGCAACGGGTCGAGCGGCACGTTAACCGCGATAAAGCCGTTCTCGGGGACTTTCAGCAGGAAAGGGTTGTCGAGACCGCTACCGACGAATATTCCGAGGGCGAAGAAGAGAAAGGATCTGCCGCGTGTCGTGTTTTCTCCGCTCGAGCTCCTGACGAAGCCGTCGGGGAACGCCATCCAGAGACGCAGGCGATCGAACGCGCGACCGTTATAGTGCGCCTTGAGCTTCTCGAAGATAGTAGATTGCGCATCGCTGGTCGCCCCTTCGCCTGCATGGCTCAAGAGTAGTGGTGTGCGACCAGCTTCAAGCGCGTCGATCGCTCCAATGAGGCTGTCCAGGCCGCCGGAGAAGAGTGCGAGATCGTCGAAGGGTGGGCCGATCAGGCGCGCAGGGCGTGTGGGCGTGATCGTCGTAAAGCGCTGGGGGCGAGCGCGAAACGACAACGACCAGCGGTCGCCGGTGAGGAAGTTCAGCATCCGAACGAAGGTCCGCGCAACGCCTGTCCAACGAACGGTGTCGGAAACCGGAACGACGAGCCGGATCTCGCGCGTCCACCCGTCTTGAGACTCGCTCCCTCGCGAAATACGGGTATCCGCGGCATGTACATGTGCGGCCAAGACCAGGACGTCCAAGCCGATCTCGGAAGGGTGCACGCCAAGCCGCTTCAGGTCGACGAGCGCGCGGCCAATGCCATGGTCCAACGCGCGCTCGCCAGCGACCAGGTCTAGGCGCGTTTCGACTTCGCCCTCACCAAGAGGAAGACGACCGCGGTCGCCAGGGCCATATCGGCCTATGATGACGTGTCGTCTCATGCGGCCTCCGCTTCGGCATCACCCATTATCTGCAGTATCCCAAACGCCTCTTCGTAGATGCGCCCCACGAACTGCAGCGCGCGATCAGGCGTCAACGCGGTGGTCTCAGCACGAGCGGCGGTCAGAGCGTCCGCGACCCCACGTCGGATGAAGTCATTGAGTTGTGCCTGGACGCGCGCGGCCTCACGACTGTCCGACGGCAAAGTGATGGTCTTTGCGCCGATGTCGTTGCACAGGCGCGCCTCGATCGCATTGGTGGCATAGAGTTCGAACACCGTCTGCATCTGGTCGGCCGTAAGGCCGTCCAGGTCCGTTATGCCGGCGCCGGCCAGGTCGGTTATGGTTTCAATGAACGCGTCGCGCGCGATGCCTTCGTCGACCGAACCGCCGTCGGGGCACACATAGTCCGCGAGGCCGATAAAGATCTCTTCGATTGGGCGGCCCGCGAGGGCACCAAGATTGAGAGAACGCAGCGCTTCGGTGGCGCCGCGTGCCACCGCGTCAGACAGGAAGCCGACGAGGCGGCTGCCGGCGCCGCGTGCGGATCCCATGCGCACTGCGGCGGTTCGCGCTCCGCCTGACGAAGAGCCGACATAGTGCGACACGGCGCGGCCGAGGCTTCGGCGGTCATTGCCGCCGGAACCGGCGAAGCGCGAGAAGTTGTTGCGGGCCGCCGAGAACCGTGTGGGATCAGCCGCTGGCGGTATGGGCGGGCGCGGCGGAGGAATCGGAGGAGCGCCTGCTGGCGGAGTTCCATCCGCAGGCGCGTCCAGGGGTGGCGCGTCTGGCGGCGCACCGTCAGGAGGAGCCTCCTCGGGCGCAGCTGGCGGGGCACCGCTATCGCCGAGCCAACTCGGAACCAGGGGCGTGCCACCCCCTTGTCCGCCGAAGGCGCTCGACGTGCCCATCAGCGCGTTCCCTGGCGGGTGCGGAGCACGCCGGTCGCGGCGGCCTTGAGCATCGCGCCCCCGTCCTTGCCCCAGGCCTGGAGGACGCGGTCGAAACGTTGAGTCGCTTCGGAATCCTTGAGCACGCCTTCCCAGCCGCTACAGGCCCACGGCCCGAGGCGATCTCGCGGGAGCGCCTCGAGGAAGTCGACTAGATTGCCCTGAAGGGTCGGATGGGCCTTCACAAGGACGGCTAAACCCGCCGTACCAGGCGGTTCGGTGTCGAAGCTGTCTCCGCCGACGATCCGACCGCGCACGGCTTCAAAGACTTGCGCAGCCTCTGGCAAAGCCAAACGCCTAAGGTCACTCTCGAGACCCTGTACTGCGAATTTCCCACCGAAAAGTTGTTCGACCACGGCCACCAGGTGGCCGAGCACCGAGGCGGCTCCGAAATAGTCCTTCCGATCTTTGGCGACGAAAAGGTAGGGACGAAGATCCTCCCCACCGATCGCGCTTGGGACAGCCGCCCAAGCCTTGACGGCGGGGGACGAGAGCCACTCGCTCAGCAGTGCACTCTCAGTCGGTTTCACCACTTCCAACTTGGGTGCGCCCTTCGGACTATCGCTAGCTTTGGCGGCGGCCTTCTCGGCTCTCACCGACCCCTTCCCGTCCTCTGGAGCGGTCGCCGCCGCTTCCAGTGCGGCCAGATCCGGGCACTTGCCATTCGGTGCGGCCGCTGCGACTCCGGCGATCTGGTCGAAGACGCGAGGGAGAAACCGTTCGGCAAGCATGAGCTTGGCGAGAACCGGCAGCTTAACATCGTCGCCGAACCCTCGGGCTTCGGCGGTACGTTGACGTAAGACGAGGGCGTTGAGAAAGCGTTTGATCTGACGTGGATTGCCCTTGGTGCCGCTCGCCAGGATGGGTCCGATCTGATCGCTGAGCGCCAGGGCATTGTTGGCCCGCGAAGCTTTGTCTCCAAGGGCGCTTCTAACAGTCGCTGCATCGAGCGCGCCGGATGTCCAGGGGCGTCTCAGCCGTTCACGGGCGACGGCGATCAACGCATTGAATGCCGCATCCTGCTCTCCGAACTCGGCGCCGACCAGAAGAAGTGTTACGTAGATGCGCGTTTCCGTATCCCCGAGCGCCGGAATCCGGAAGGGCACCTGAATGAGCTTTTCGAGGTAGTTACGGGCATAGGTCTGTGGCCCGGTAGTATCCGGCAGGTCGGGAAAGTGCTTGCGCACCGCGTATTCGATCATCGCCTCGTCGGCGGCGACCACGAACGCCGTGCGAGACGTGAAGACGAAGAGGCGCACCGCCTCCAGGGTTTCGATTGCCGTATCGGGCAGGCAGCGATCGAGATCGTCGATGAGGACAATCAGTTGATCGACGCCGGCTTTCTCGAGGAGATCGTCGAAGGCCTTTCGGAACGCGCTGATTTCCTCAGGAACATTGGTCGCGTCGCCGTCGCCTTTCGGCTTCAGCAAGCCTTTTACGCCCTCGATGGCAGCCTCGATATTCTCTTTCGTGGCGAGTTTCCCGGGATCGGCGACAACACCCTCTAGCGTTCCAACGATCGCCTGAATCTGGTCATGGGTCGGAATCCCCGTGAACGCCGTGAACGCGAGCCCGCCCGCCTTCTTCGCCACTTTGAGCCAGTCGATCCGGCGAAAGACGTCCTTGACGGCCTCACCCGCCTTGGTGAGCGCGGGGCGCTTTTCGATCAGTCCGGTAACGATGCCTTCGATGAGCGCGATCTTGGCATCCTCGAAACCCTGGAAACGCCAGCCGTTGAATTTGAGGCATAACACCTTGGCTTCGCCTTCGAAGCCTGCCTCAATCATCTCCAACACGCTCGACTTGCCGGCGCCCCAGTCGCCATGGACGCCGACAGTCACAGGCTGGTCTGGACGATCGCGCAACAGCTTGATGATCGTTGCCGCGATCGCTTCATTGTTCAGGAGATCGACCTTCGTCTCGTTATCGGTCAGGATCATTGTCCCCCCTTGAGTTCCTCCCCAAGCTGCACGGCTGAGGTGGTTCTTCTGTTGGTTATGCCGCCTTTCTTTCGCGATCATCCTGCAAGCGGTCGAAGGCATTGCGGATCGCGAGTGATAGATTGATTTGGACGGTCGTCACCGCGTCTTTCCGACCGTCGAGATATTCACGTTCGAGTTGCCGCATCTTCTCGGCAGAGTGCGGGTCGATCTGGAAGTCGAGACTATCGACTTCCTCATGAATGGGGACGATGCGCGCAGACGTCCCACGGCCGACGATCCTGTAGTCAGGGTTTGCCGGCAGGCCCTCTCGCGACACGGGGGAGTGCATCTTGATTTTCACTCCAAGGGAGTGCGTTAGTACAAAAGCGTGGTCGGCGATCTCGATGATGCAATCGCCTCGGATTGCAATCCCACGCCGATAAATCGTGGATCGGTTGCGCAGTAGATAGTGCAGCCAATAGTCTTGCTCAAAATCGAGGGGCAGATCATTCGGCATCGCGCCCCAGGGTAGCCCTTTGTCTGGATTCAATTCACCGTAGAGATAGGCATTGAGATTCGAGGGCAACTTGCCATAGCTCGCTCCATAATCGTCCGCAAATGCGGCCGCTAACCGGGCGGACACCAGCAACTCGAATCCGGCGAGATGCAAGGCACCGATTAGGGCGGCATGCCCTAAGCCCGCGGCGTTGTAGGTTCGGTGACCCGCCTTGCCCGCTCCATCGCCGCAAGGGCGAGGGGCAAGGTTCTGATCTACAAGCAACGCGAAGTTACGCGCGGGTAGGCCAGCGGCTACGGCGATCTCACGAGAGGTAAAGACCTCTGCTGCAGAACGACCAGGACGGGCCATATGGGAATTCCCAGTAAGTGATAGTTATTAACTTACACATACTGGAAGTTCCGTCAAGCCCTGGCGCACAGGACCCACGGCGGACCACACGCGTTCAGACCACCGGGAACTGGAACACCTCCAAGAACTCCGAGTAGTTATTGAGTTTAGCCCGAGGCGAGGCTCGGTTCGCGTCTCTCGAAGCCGTACGTCAAGAAATTGACGGAAGTGACCTGTGCGGCATTCGGCGGAAGTACCGAAGCGATCGGCACAATGGGCTTAGCAGGGCGGCGAGTACCATTGCCGCTCTCACACGAACCTACGCGGCGGCTTGGAGAAGCAAGTAAAGCTGGTTGCGCTCCCCCGATTTGAACCTACGAGCCGGTAGCCAGATGGGCGTTCAATTTGTGGTCTATATTCGTCCGGGAAGCGGACGGCGTCGTTGGTCGACAGACAGAATAAGGATCAATAATTCCAACCTCCTAGGGACGATTGCGGCTCTGACTCCAAATCAGGTTTCCTCACGGAAGTGTTGGTTCGAGTCCCGCCGGGGGCACCATCGTTGAATTGCAAGCAGATCAGCGTTTTACGCGCTTCTTGGCGGTCGTCTTCTGTTCTGTGCATGGCATCTCGACTAACGTCTGACGAACGCCGTGACAATGCTCTCCTGTGGCCGTCCTTCGTGCGCCAGCCGCTTCGCCAGGGCCGCACCGGCCTGATCGGCCGTCAGCTTCGTATAGCGAACGAGCACTTCGTTGATGCTGGCGATCGTATGGCCCGTGATGGCGCGTATCTGCTCGCGCACGCAGCCGGCGTCATGAAGTGCAGTAATGCACGTGTGGCGCAGAACGCGCATGGTGAGCCACTCTGTCAGCAGCCGCGTCGGGTCGCTCGGATAGTGCTTCACAGCGTACTTGGTGGCGAAGCTAGCTTTTGTGACGACTAGCCAACGTTGTCGAACAGCGTCCCGATTGGACAACACAGCATGGTAGGAGTCAGATCGCCCGCTCGAAATCTGCGCCGCCGCGACGAAGCTGGCCTTGCGCAGATCTGCTGGCGACCATAGCCGCTTCAACTCTATTTCGGACATTCAGCTTCTGGAAGACGTTGGTCATGTAGTGCCTGACGGTCTTGTCGCTCAGGCAAAGTCGGGCGCCGATCTCCTTGTTGCTGAGGCCCTCCGCCACCAACGTAAGGATCTCGCCCTCGCGATGATTGAGTTTCTCGATCATCTGGCCTTTGGTCTTTGTCATGCTGTGGTCGATGTCAGACAAGAGCATGGCGCCAACCGATGGGGTGATATGCCGCTCACCCCGGTGAATGGACCGCATGGCCTGTATGATTTCCGGGCCGCTCGCTCCCTTGATGACATAGCCCCGCGCGCCAAGCCGCATCGCTTTGAGGACGTCGGGCCTGTCGACCGAAATGGTCAGCATCAGCACCTTCGTCTCAGGAGAACTGGAGGCGATCGCCTCAAGGGCATTCAATCCGCCGCCAGGCAAGCCGACATCGAGCACGAGGATATCTGGCTTCGTGCGTGCGACGATTTCAATGGCTTCCTCGGCCGACGATCCTTCGCCGAGTACGGTGAAGTCGGGGCAGGCACCCAGGACGAACGTCAAGCCCTCGCGGATGAGAGGGTGATCGTCGACGATGGCCACTCGTATTGGGCTCTTCATGCTTCCTCTCTTACTTCCCCGTCGGTAGACGTGCCGTCAGTCGCGTACCCAGTCCGGGCCCGCTGGAGATCGTCAGCTGACCGCCGACGCTCTCGAGTCGATTCCTCAGCCCGACGAGACCAAGTCTCGGACGGTCGTCTTTCCGCGGCGATTGATCGATGCCGGGGCCGTGATCAAGGACTTCCGCGATGACCATCGCGCCGGAGGAGGTCAGGGTCACTTTCTGGCCGGCTCCGCCGGCATGCTTGTAGGAATTGTTCAACCCTTCCTGGACGAAGCGGCAGAGGCACAGCTTGCTTGCATGCGATACCTCGATGCTCACGTTAGGGAACTCGCAGAAGACCGTCGTACCGGTGCGCCGTTCGTGCTCGGCGGCGATCACCATGAGTGCCTGCGTCAGCGAAAGATCGTCTACTTCCGGAAGGGCAAGATCGTTGGAGATGTTTCGGATCTCGAGAATGGTTTCCTTCAGCACGCCGCGGATGAGTTCGCGGTCCTTTGATCTGCGTGGCCAAGAGACGAAAAGCCCGTCGAGGCGCATCAGCAACACGGCGAGCAACTGAGCAGGCCCGTCGTGCAAGTCGGAGCCCAGCCTTCGCAGTTGTCGTTCCTCGCTTTCCGTCGAACGGTGGGAGGCTTCCTGCACGTGCCGCCGCAGTTCTTCGTTCTGCTTCAGGAATGCCTTGTTTTCCTTCAGGAGATCGGAAAGCTCGCTCACCCTGCTTGCCAGCGAGGCGCGTTGCACCTGGATCAGCCTGCTTCCGTTCGCCACGATCAGGTATAGTCCGCCGATAATCGCGAGACTGACCAACGCGGTGATGATCCAGGTTTCTGCATTGGCGTGCGACTGTTCGCGGTCCAGCTCGGTCGTGACTTCATAGAATTCGGCAACGGCGATTATTTCGCCGGTTTCCGAGCGCCGGACCGGCACGTAGATTTCCAGCAGTGGTTGGTCGACGCCGACGGCAGCGGCGACTTCCGCCGAGTGCGGACCATTGGATCTGGTCGTAACGTCACCATTCCACGCCGCGGCAAGCTCGCTCGATACCACGAATGTCTTGCCGACCATCTCCTTCTGTGTCGCGTAGAGCATGAGACCGTCGCGCGTCCAGATCTTCGCAGCGACGACGCTCATGCGGAAAGCATCCTTGGCGATTACCTGGTCGATCGCTCTCGTGCTTTCTGCTGACAGGGTGGGGCGTGACGCCAGTTCCTGAAGATGTGGGGCAACAACGCTCCCCATGTACAGGGCAGTCCGCGCCGCTGCGTGAGCCTTGACGCCGGCCTCGATCTTCGCGGAGACCCACATGCCGAGAATGGCGAAGCCAAGCAGTACGAGGGCCGAACTGGCGAGCGTGAACTGTCGGGCGAGACTGAGGGTAGGCCACCACGCGCGGGCGTTCGCCACGGGGGTTGCGCAGAGAAGAGCTGACGGCATGGCCATGCGGCCTCAATCCCACGAAATCGATTTGCGTTCACAAGCGCTGCTAAAAGTGGCTTAGAACTGAGGCCGCAACCCCTTGGATTTGATTGACCTAGATTTCTACTTTGCTGACCCAGCGCCGGGTGCGGGCATTGCTGGCGGGTGCCTCTCGAGCTTTCGTTCTGCGTGCTGTGGAGACTGCGTAGACGCGAATGATGCCAAGAGAAAATACAACTAAAGATACTATTAATACAAAGTAGTACAAGTACGTTCCAGGGCGAGACTGCTTCGATAGATCGAGCGACTCAAGTTGTGGCTCCTGCGAGACAAATGTCCGACGGCTCATCGGAAAAGTTGGCGTCTTGTCCTAGACACCTGCCCCGCGCGATCGGATGCCTGTCCGACGAATAGTTGGGGCATCTGCCCAATCATTCATTGGACATCACTCTCTAGTGGCCAAGATCGCCATCGCTACTGTGGCATGGCGAATTTGAACAGCTGTCAGGCGTCGACGCCCGCGGCTCAGAACAAACGAACTCAGGCTTCTAGGAGACACCCATGGTTTCGCTCATAAAGCACGATCTCGAATTCATCCTCGAGCAGATCAAGATCGCCGAAGCGCATGCAGCCGGCGGAGACCTTGCAGCGCTTGTGGCAGGCTACAACGGAAACGATGGCCTGGCGCAGGCGCACTTGCTTCCCTATGGCCTTCGCACCGTCGACGGCAGCTACAACAACCTTCTGCCGGGACGAGAGAAGTGGGGCGCCGCCGACCAGAGCTTTCCGGGCATCTTCACGCCGGACTATCTGAACGATGCCGACGGCGATGCGCACGACTTCGGCTCGCACGATCTCAACGGCGACGGTAGCCCCGACACGCCGCCCGTCTGGTACACCAACAACGATTACGGCAACGGCGGAACGCGATCGGGGTCGGCGCCCGGACCGGGCAGCGGCACTGTCATCGACGCCGACCCGCGCATCATCTCCAATCTCGTTGCAGACCAGACGCCGGGCAATCCTGCGGCGATCATGGTCGCTCTTCAGCACGCCGGAGTAAGCGGCAGCGGCCTCATGACGGCGGTAAGCGCCATTCGCTCCGCCTACGACGTCTATCTGGCTTCGCCGAAGGCAGAGGCCGACCTGGCCCTGCTGCATGGGGTCGCCGCAACGTACGACATCGAGATGGAAGGTTCCTCGATCGTCATCCCCAACGTGTCTCCGGACGAGGGCCTGTCTTCGTCCTTCAATGGCTGGATGACGATCTTCGGACAGTTCTTCGACCACGGCCTCGATCTCGTCGGCAAGGGGGGCAACGGAACGGTGTACGTCCCCTTGCAGCCGGACGACCCCCTCTATGTGCCGGGCAGCCCCACCAACTACATGGTGCTCACACGTGTGACGGTGGACGCGGGGCAGGATGGCCGGATCGGGACAGCCGACGACGGTAAGGGCCTCGACGGCATTGCGGGGACGCCCGATGACGGCCCGGCGCATCCCGTCAACCTGACGACTCCCTGGGTCGATCAGAACCAGACCTACGCCTCCAGCGCCTCCAAGCAGGTCTTCATGCGCGAGTACGTGGAGGGGCCGGACGGCAAGCCGGTTGCTACCGGAAAGCTTCTGGAGGGCAGCGCTGGCGGTCTTGCTACCTGGGCCGACGTCAAGGCGCAGGCGGCGACGGTGCTCGGCATGCAGCTCACGGATGCCGACGTCGGGAAGATTCCACTGATCGCCGTCGATCAGTACGGCAATTTCATCCGCGGCGAGAACGGCTATCCGCAGATGGTCAAGGGTCTGGGCCCCGACGGTGAACTGGGGACAGCCGATGACGTTCTGGTGGAAGGCAACCCGGCGGCGCCGGTCGACACCCAAGGTGCCGTTCTGACGGGCCATGCCTTTCTCGACGACATTGCGCACGCGGCTGTTCCTGTCCTCGTGGGGGGCGTGCTGCAGGCCGATAGCGACAGCAGCGTGGGTTACGCCAATGCCGATGGCAGCCCGGGGGGCTTCAACTCGAGAGGCGGCCAGACTGCGTACGACAACGAGATGCTGGATGCGCACTACATCGCTGGCGATGGCCGGGCGAACGAGAACATCGCGCTGACCGCCGTCCACCATGTCTTCCATTCGGAGCACAACCGGATCGTGGATCACACCAAGGAAGTGGTGCTGACATCCAATGATCTCGACTTCCTCAACGAGTGGCTCCTGGTCGAGGTCGACGCCATTCCGACGACGGAGGCGGAACTGGCGGCGCTCATCTGGAACGGCGAGCGCTTGTTCCAGGCCGGTCGCTTCACGAACGAGATGGAGTACCAGCACCTCGTCTTCGAGGAGTTCGGCCGCATGATGCAGCCGGACATCGACGCCTTCGTGTTCGAGCCCTCGGCTGACATCAATCCGAACATCGCCGCAGAGTTTGCCCACGTCGTGTATCGGTTCGGCCACTCCATGCTCCGCGAGGATATCGCGAGGATCTCGATCGATGAAAACGGGAATCCCCTGCAGGACGACATCTCTCTCTTCGAGGGCTTCCTGAATCCGGTCGAATTCGCGAACGCCGGCGATGCAGACGTTGCCGCGGGCGCCATCATCCGCGGCATGACCCGGCAGGTCGGCAGCGAGATCGACGAGTTCGTGACGGATGTCCTGCGCAATCAGCTGCTGGGAATTCCACTCGACCTGGCAACCATCAATCTGGCGCGCGGCCGCGATGTCGGCATGCCGTCGCTCAATTCGGCTCGCGAGAAGTTCTATAACGAAACCGGGGACACGCTGCTCAAGCCCTACGAGAACTGGTCCGACTTTGCGCTGAACCTCAAGAATCCCGCGTCGATCATCAACTTCATCGCGGCTTACGGGACCCACGACAGCATCACTGGCGTGGGCAGCGTGGAAGACAAGCGCGATGCCGCAACCTTGCTCGTCCTGGGCGGCGAGGACGCGCCGGCCGATCGCCTCGACTTCCTGAATGCCACGGGCGCTTACGCAAACGACACATCCTTGGGCGGCCTCAACACCATCGACTTCTGGATCGGCGGCCTGGCCGAGAAGAAGATGGCGTTCGGCGGCATGCTGGGATCGACATTCAGCTTCGTATTCCAGATGACGATGGAGAACCTGCAGGACGCCGACCGGTTCTATTACCTGTCGCGTACTCAGGGTTTGAACTTGCTGAATGAGCTCGAGAACAACACGTTCTCGGAATTGGTGATGCGCAACACGGATCTGGGCGACCCGGGCTCCACGGCGCTGCCGGGCAACCTCTTCTCGGCGTTTGCGATGCCGACGCTTGAAATGGACATCAGCAAGCAGCTCGGAGCCGATCCGGTTCAGGACGATCCGACGCTGCAGGCCTTCTCTCGCCTCGTCGAGCGTCGCGACGCCGCCGGCAACCTGATCAACGATACGGTTACCGACGCCGCCTACATTCGGATCAACAGCAACGAGCACTTCACCGTCGGCGGAACGGAGAACAACGATACGATCATCTCCGGTGGTGGCGACGATGCCATCTGGGGCAAGGGCGGCGACGACCGGATCGAGGCCGGCTACGGCGTCGACAAGGTCTTCGGCGGCACGGGCGACGATATCATCACCAACGCCGGCACGGACATCGGCGAGGCCGACTTCCTGCATGGCAACGAAGGCAACGACGTCATCCACGGCGGCTCGGGCCTCTCTCTCATCTTCGGCAACCAGGGCAATGACTTCATCGTCACCGGGCCCGACGGCAAGGAAGCATTTGGCGGTACCGGCGATGACTTCATCCTCGGTGGGTCGGGCGGCGATTTCCTTCTCGGCAACGAAGGCAATGACTGGATCGAAGGTGGGCAGCGGTTCGATACGCTCTCGGGCGAGAACTCGGAGCTTTTCTTCAACTCGACCATCATTGGGCACGACGTCCTGAACGGCGGTAGCGGCGACACGGACTACGACGCCGAGTCCGGCGACGACATCATGTTCCAGAACGAGGGTATCCAGCGCAGCAACGGCATGGCGGGCTTCGATTGGGCTATCCACAAGGGCGACGTCAACGCCGCCGACTCGGACCTGGGCATTCCGATCTTCGAGACGCAGGAGGCGTTCATCCTGCGCGATCGGTTCGACCTCGTCGAAGGCCTATCCGGCTGGGAGAAGGACGACACGCTGACCGGTCGTCGCGAACCGGTGAATACACGTGCCGAAGCGACGGGCACGGCGGCTCTGCCGGGCCCGGATTCACCACTCGACAGCTACTCCAACGCGCTCCTGGAGAAGAACGTCGATTTGATCGCCGGCCTGCGGGCACTCGTGGCGCACCTCGATCGCACGACCCAAACGGGCAAGGATGGCGTCACGGAGCAGGTCGTCATGGACACCGCTGACGCTTCCGACATTCTGCTGGGCGGTGGCGGCGACGACACGATCAAGGGACTGGCGGGCAACGACATCATCGACGGTGACAAGTGGCTGAACGTCCGCATCCTGGTGACGCCGGTCGCCGGCCAGACCTGGGCTGCTTTCAGTGTCGACAGCATGACGGAGCTCGCTCCTCGCATGCTGTCCGGCGAAATCAATCCTGGCCAGCTCTCCATCGTGCGCGAGATCGTCAACGGCAATGTCGCCGGGGACATCGACACGGCGGTCTATACGGATGTGCGCGAAAACTACACCTTTGGCGTCAACTCCGACGGTAGCCTGTTCGTCGACCACACAGGCTTCGTCCGGCCGCAGCAGGACGATGACCTTCCCGAAGGAGAGGCCACTCCCAATGCGCTCTCCGATGGTCGCGATACCCTGCGCAATATCGAAAAGCTCAAGTTCACCGACGGCACGGTCAACGTCATCATTGGTACCAACTCGGGCGAGACACTCAATGGTACGGAAGAGGGAGACCTCATTGTCGGCCTGGGTGGCAACGACACGCTGAATGGCCTGGGCGGTGATGACATCCTGATCGGCGGCGATGGCAACGACACCCTGAACGGTGGCGCCGGGAACGATGTCCTGAACGGTGGCGCCGGCAATGACCAGCTCAACGGCGGTGCCGGCAACGACACCTATACGTTCGGCGCGGGCGATGGTTCGGACACGATCACCGAGCCGAGCACGGGGTCCCAGGCGGCTGGCGGTACGGACCGCATTGCAATCACAGCGGGCGTGCTGACAGGCCTCACAGCCTTCGAGGTGACATCCGGCGGCGGCAACGACAATCTGGTCCTCCAGTATAATGGCAGCCAGATCACGGTGACTGACCACTTCGATGCGTCGAGCGAGAACGTCGAACTCATCAACCTCGATGGCGCGTCGTACGAAGGGTACGAGTTCGACGGTGACTATGCCATCAGCACGGACGACAACGGCGACCGTACGGCGGCAGACGGAGTGAACACCCTGCTTGCCGGCACGACAGGTGGTGATGACCTGATCGGCGGCACAGGCGATGACCTGCTCTTCGGCCACGACGGCAACGACGAGCTCGACGGTGGAGATGGCGATGACCTGCTGGTCGGCGGCGCGGGTACCGACACGCTGGTCGGTGGCCTTGGCACCGACACGATGGTGGGTGGAGCCGGCAACGATACCTACGAAGTCGACGACGCCGACGACGTTGTTGTCGAAGGGGCTGCTGCCGGGTCCGGGACCGATGAGGTCGAAACCACGTTGGCAGCCTACGCGCTGACTGCAAATGTCGAAAACCTCACCTACACGGGCAACGGCACCTTCGCCGGCACGGGCAACGAGCTCGCAAACCGTATCGAAGGTGGCGCTGGCATCGATACGCTGAGCGGCCTGGGCGGCAATGACACCTACGTCGTGACCGCCGGTGACATCATCATCGAGGCAGTCGATGGCGGCACCGATACGGTTCTGGCCTCTACGAGCTACACGCTCGGAGAGAACCTCGAGAACCTGACGCTGGGTGGCAACAACGACATCAACGGCACGGGCAACTCCGTCGCGAACGTGATTACGGGCAACGACGGCGACAACCAGCTCTTCGGAGGTGGCGGAAACGACACCCTCAACGGCGGATCCGGCAATGACATCCTGGATGGCGGGACCGGCGACGACATCCTGGCGGGTGGCAGTGGCGACAACATCATCATCGGTGGGGCCGGCAACGACACGATCAACCTGACCAACTCGAACGGTGTCGATGACGTCATTCGCTACACCGCGACCGGCTTCGGAAATGATGTCATCAACAACTTCGATGCCAATGCGACCGGAGGGCAAGATCGCATTGACCTCAGTGCACTGGGTGTGACGAGCGCCAACTTCGCGACCCGTGTCACCATCGAGGACGTCGAAGACGGCACTGTCGACGACACTCGGATCACGGTTCGGGACGACGCCGGCAACACGATGGGGACCATTCGCATCGAGGAGGTCGATGCGACCAACATAAGCGCGAGCGATTTCGTGCTGGCGGCTCCGCTCGCGCCTCCGATCAATGGTACCGAGGGCGGCAATACCTTGAACGGGACGGCTGGAAACAATGTCATCAACGGCCTTGGCGGCAACGACACGCTGAATGGGCTCGATGGCAACGACACGCTGACCGGTGGTACTGGAAACGACGTCGTAAACGGCGGCAGCGGCGACGATACGATCATCTGGAATGCCAACGGCCCTG
>CALROF020000101.1:0-22227 GCA_943369775.1 Reyranella massiliensis 521 | reverse complement strand
GGTCTCTACGTCGATGCGCTGGCGGGCTATGCCTACAGCGACAACCGTATGCAGCGGGTGATGGCGATCCCGGGCCTCGCCACCCGCATCGCCAGCGGCCAGACCGGGGCCAACCAGTTCCTGGGCCAGATCGAGGCGGGCTACCGGGTGAGCCTGCTCGAAGCGGCGGCGCAGGCGACGCTCACGCCGTTCGTGCGCTTCCAGACGGTGGCGGTGTCGCAGAACGGCTTCACCGAGTCCGGCGCCCAGTCCCTGAACCTGGGCGTGGTGCAGCAGAACACCACGTCGGTGCGCACGGTGATCGGCGCCGATCTCGGCGCCAACATCCCGGTGGGGATGGCGCGTCCCTTGGGCGTGACGATCCGGCTGGGCTGGGCCCATGAATATGCCGACACATCGCGGCCCATGACGGCAGCCTTTGCCGGCGCCCCGGCCGTACCCTTCACCGTCTACGGCGCCCAGCCCTTGCGCGATGCGGCGGTGGTGGGCTTGGGCCTCAACGCGCAGATCGGTGCCTCGACCTCGATCTACGCGCGCTACGACGGCGAGATCACCGGCCGCGACGACACCCACGCGATCTCCGCCGGCTTCCGTATGACCTGGTAGGGCGGTCCCCGCCAGGAACGGCCTCGTGCAATCGATTGCACGAGCCGCCGGAGCGGTTCCATCCGACGTAGACGATCACTCGGACCTCATGGCATTCCAGCAATTGCTTCAAAACTGCGGCACGCTGCTCGGCCGTAGCCCGATGCGCCGGCGACATTCAGACTCGCACTCCCGAGAAGCCGGACAGATTTCAGGAAAGCTCGCAAACCTTAAACCTGCTTGGCCCCAAGTCTGCGTGTGGATCCAGTTCTCTTCTGACCACGCCGGCACGCCATTCCTGCACCAATGCGAGAGCCTCGGTCGTCGACTGGCAGTTCACGAGCTGTTCCAGGACGAGCGGAGACCTTTCAAGCCGGATGCTGTGGCGGTCGACGATCACGCGTCATGTAGGCAGGTGACCTGCTTCCAGCGCGTCTCACCCCGTTGCGCTTCGACGGGCCAAGCTTCGACGATCCGCCGGGTTTTGGAATTGAGGACGTGCTCGTTCAGGCATGCATCGCATGGGCGGTCGTCGACGCTTTCCACGAACGCAGCCGCGCGCGAACTCGACGACGCCGACGGGCAAGATCACGCGCGGCGTCTTCTCCAGGGTCTTGGAATGCCGGAACTCCAGCCAATTCCGAAGTGACGGCGTCATCGTAACCCGCCACTCTGCACCTGAAATGGCGAACGTCGTGCACTGTGTGAGCCGCGAGCGCCTTGGCGGAAGGCACCTCAATAGCAAGAGGTAACGGTATGCGCTCACGCTCTACCTTCTGGAGTTGGCTCCGCCGCGGCGTCATCCTGATCGTCGTGCTGGTCGCGGCAGCAGTCCTGGCGGTCTTCGCCGACCCTCAGGGTGTGGCGAGGTTCGCCAAGCGGGTTTCGAGTGACGCGGCATTGCTCGCCAATCTGGTGCCCCCGCCAGTGCCGTCGGCAACTCCGGCCGAACGTGCCTACTGGCTCGATCAATCCTGGTCGCATCGGGATCGGTTCTGGTTTCATCATGCGTCCCAGGGCACTGCGACCATACCGGTACCCTATGACTGGTTCGTCGAACTCGAGCGCGCCGAACTGGCACCGTTCAGTACTCCCGGTCGCCTCGCGGACATCGACTATCTTCGGCGGTTCGGATTCATTTCCAGCCCCAGCACCGCCAAGGGCAGTACGTTCGATGGCAAGGCGCCGCAGGACGGCTACCATGGCCCCGGTCCTGCGAATGTCTTCAATGCGAGCGAACGCGACCGTCTGATCGGCTATCCGAGCAATCCGGACGGCCTGCCGGTGGGATTTGCCCGACTTGAAGCTGGAAGGGATCCGACCACAGGCAGGCCTTTCCCGGCGCAGCTCGGTTTTACCTGCGCGGCCTGCCACACCGGCCACCTCGAATACAAGAAGGTCAGCATCCGCTTCGATGGCGGACCGGCGATGCTGAACCTTGGCAATCTCGAACCAGCCATCGCACTGTCGATCATTTACACCCTAAAGGTGCCTGGCCGTTTCGATCGCTTTGCCGAGCGGGTGGCCAAGCGAAGCGGCAACCAGTCCGGCTGGCAGGACAAGGCGGCGCTTCGGCGCGAGCTTGAGGAGACGTTCAAGAAGATCGTTATCACCAAGAAGTGGGAGGCCCAGAGCAGCGGTGTTCCCGGCGTGGAAGAGGGATATGGCCGCCTCGACGCGCTCAATCGCATTGGCAACCAGGTGTTCTTCGAGAACCTGCTGCCACTCGGGCCTGATGAACTGGCGGGTCTCGACGTCGATAATCTTCCGCGTGTTCCCAAGCAGCTTGGCGGCAACTTTTCGCCGCTCGATGCACCTGTCTCGTTCCCGCCCATTTGGGACACGCCCCACTTTCTGTGGGCTCAGTACGATGCATCGATCTTCAACGAACTGGTGCGCAATGCTGGCGAGGCCTTGGGTGTTACCGCCAAAGTCAATGTGACGGGAAAGGACCCGGCGCAGCTATTTACGTCGACTGTCCATGTCCCGACGATCGTCGAGATCGAGAAGATGCTGCGTGGCACCGACCCTCTGTCGGGCAGCGGCAAATCACTCAATGGGCTGGCTGCACCGCAATGGACCGAAGCCGCAAAGATCTTCTCGGGAGATGCCGCCTGGACCATTGATGCCGCAAAGGTGGCGCGGGGGCGTGATCTCTATCGAACAATGTGTGTGGAATGCCACCGCGGACCTGTGCGCGACGCCGAGTTCGATCGCAAGTGGCCGGAACTTTCTTTCTGGGCCGAACGCAGCCCGGATCGGGACGAGCCCAACTGGATCAACGTGGGCGGCCGCAACTACTTCAATGTGGTGCAGAAGCCCGTTGTGGAGCTGGGCACCGATGGGCAGCAGTCGCGGGTTCTGGCAGATCGAAAGGTCGGTATGCCGCCAAGTGTGGGCCTCAAACCCGTTGCGGAATTGAACGCACGGTCAAACTGCGGCATCCCCGATGCGGAAGGACTGAATGCAGCTTTTGGCATTGCTCTGATGGCCGTGGTCGACCGGGCCATCGAGCGCTGGTTTGTCGATCATCCCACGGCGGATTCGGATCAGCGCGAAATGCGGGGGCCGCGGCCGAACTGCCCCAATCCTCGAACGTTCACCATGATGACTGCGAAGGGGCGGGAAGGCGATGGTGGCCGGATCATACCCCACTACCGGGCACGCCCGCTCGATGGTGTGTGGGCGACCGCACCTTACCTGCATAACGGCTCTGTGCCGACGTTGCGGGCCTTGTTGCTGCCCCAGGGTGACCGACCTAAGGAATTCTGCGTCGGCAGTCGGCAGTTCGATCCCAAGGATGTTGGACTTGCACTGGAGTCGCTGCCTTGTGCGCAGGGATTGACAGCATTCGATACGAGCGAGCTTGCAAACAGCAATCGCGGCCATTCCTTCGAGGGAACTGAAACGGACGTTAGGAAACTTCCGCCCGGTGTCATCGGGCGAGGTCTCTCGCCGGCTGAGCGTGACGACCTGATCGAGTACCTGAAGACTTTGTAGCGGGATTTTCTGGAGCAGGGCTCTCTGCCGAAACACATCCAATCCTGTCGACGATGTTGACAGCTTGTTAACCGGTGAGGCCCCGAAGGCGCTGGGCCATTGGAGAAGCGTCGGGCACAGGATACGCTCCAAGGCGAGGAACACGCATGTACAGCGTCGCCGTTGTCGAGGATGAAAATCTGGCCCGCAAGGCAATCGCCTTGTCTTTGCGGGAAGCTGGTTACACAGTTCACGAAGCAAGCGACGCGCTTGTCTGCAGGGCCTTGCTGAACCAGACGCGCCTCGACGTCATCGTGCTGGATCTTGGTCTGCCCGGCATCGACGGGATGAGCTTCGCTCGCGAGATCCGCGGCGAGTCCGATATCGGCCTGATCATCGTCACGCGACGGTCGGATCCCGAGGGCCGGATCGCGGCCCTGGACCTCGGAGCGGACGACTATCTGGTCAAACCCATTCACTATGGCGAACTGGCAGCCCGCATCCGCAGTGTCATGCGCCGCTCGGGCCGAGAGCGCGGACGGCGCAAGATCATGGGCCAGTGGATCGTGGACCTCGAAGCGCGCACGGTCAGTAAGGGGACCGAAGTCGCCAGCCTGACGCGAGGCGAGTTCGATATCCTGGCGCGGCTGATGCAGGCCGGTACCAAGATCGTCTCTCGCCAGGAGTTGTTGTCGGTCATCAGCCGCTCGCCCCTGGAAGCGGATCTGCGATCGGTCGACGTGCTGGTGAGTCGGCTGCGCCGCAAACTGAATGAACTGGACGGGGAAAGCCTGATCGCGACGGCGCCCGGATTTGGTTATCGCCTCGTTGCCGTGCCCGAGGAGCCGTGACGGTCTTCTCGGGCCGACTGCAGGAAAGGCAAATTATGCGGGCGGCGCTCGAACGCCGTGCACCGGGGTTGCTTGTCGTCCGGGGACCCTCCGGCGTGGGCAAGACCGCATTGGTCGAGCAGGTGCTGCAGGATCTGGCGCCTGCCGCCCCCATCGTCGGCCGCGGCAAGTATGCGGACCAGATATCGAGCACCGGACTGCGACCGGTCGTCGATGCGCTTTCGCAGGCAGTCGATGCCGCCCTCGACCGGCTCTACGATCCGGCCTCCGGAGCGGCCTCGCTGCGCGATCTGGTCGGCGTGCAATACGGCACGCTTCTGGCTGCAGGCTTCACGGCTGTGGGACTGACGGGAGAAGCGGCACCACCTGCCACGGCAGCGCTGCTGAGCCACGAAGGTACGGTACGCCTGGTCGACGCCTTGGTGCGGGTGTTGCAGTGGCTGGAAGGATTTGCCCTGCCGGTCGTGCTCTTCGTCGATGACTGGCATCGCGCGCCCAACGAGGCCGTGGGCTTCGTTCACGCTTGCAGCCAGCGTGGCGAGGCGAGTCTGCTCAAGCTGGTTCTTGCCATCCGCAGTCCAGACGCGACAGCCTATCCGGCGACGGCGTCGATCGTGGAGTTGGAGCCGTTGAGCCGACCTCAGCAGTTCGAGCTGTTGGCCGGCCTGCTGGATGAGCCGGCCCGGGCGCACGCGGTCATAAACTGGTTGGGAGAGCATTCGAGCGGCCTGCCGTTCGATCTCTGCCAGATCGCGCTTGCTCTCGACCGCGCGCAGGCCTTTGTCGGCCTCGGTGCCTCACAGCGTGTCGATCTCGCGCGGGTCACCTCGATCGACAATCGCAACATCGACAACATCATCACCCAGCGCGCGCGGACGCTGTTGCCGGAGGTGCTTCGCCTTGGCATCGCGGCGGCCCTTTGGGGGGATCGTGCACCGTTGGACATACTCGGCCACTGCCTGACCCAGTCGCGCCCCGACGTTCGAGCTGCTGCCGAAGCCCTGCAGACGAACAGTCTTTTGCGCATTGACGGCGACGAGATCGTCTTCCTGCACGACCGGGTAAGGACGAGCCTCCTTCAGGTTCTGGACGACGCGGAGTTGCGTGCGCTCGCCCATGTGATGTCCGATGTCCTGCTGAGTGAGCGCTCGATCGCCCATCGCCAGACGGCGTTGAGGTTGAAGCTTGTCGGCGGGCTCGACGAAGTGCGCGATGCCTGGCTATCCGCTCTGTTCGCTGCCGATGCCGCCTCGGCACGGCTCGCCGCCCAGTTCGATCTCGCAGCGGATTTCGGTGAAGCAGCCTGGTCGATCTACCAGCGCCTCGCCAATCCGAAGGCCAGCTATCGGCTTGCGGTGCTGCGCGAAGCGTGCTTTGCGGCGGCGCATCGCCGGCAGCCTCAGGTGGCTCGAGAGCGTTGCAAGCGAATGATCGAGGCGGCTTCGAACGACACGGATCTCGCCGACGCATATGAGCGAAGTGTCGGCGTCATGCGTTTGGCCGGAGCCGAGTCCGACGCCTGGAGTTTCTGTCGCGAAGGTCTCGCGCGTTTCAAGGTTCGTCTGCCGGCCCGTGTCGGACGGCTGCGTATGCTGTCCGCGGTGCTCCTCTGGAAGCTGGTCGGACGCAAGGCAAGGAAGCTGATCCATCACGACGCGCGGACGGAGGAAGCCCTGATCTCCTTCGCCAATGCGGCTGGCTACGTCGTTTGGCAACACAGTCCGCGCCATGCCGCCTACATGGCGATCCAGATGGCCACGCGCGCGCGCTTGAGAGGGTACGATTCGGCCCTCTGGCTGAGCACCGATACGGTGATCAACGCTCTCCTGAAAGACTATCGTGCAGCAGCCAAGTCCGGCGACAGGGCAATGGCTGGCCTGCCGCATCTTCGGACGGGCCGCGGCATGACGATCCATCGCGCGGTGATTTTCGGCAGGATGTGGCGTGATCCGTATGCGTCGCTCATCGAGAGCGCTGGGCAAATATACGACTTCTGCGTTGCCGAAGGTGACCTGGTCGGCGCGGCCAATGGAGCGCTCAACGAAACGATGTGGACCTGGCGCAGCGCGCCGACTCTGGAGGAGGTGGCGGCGAAGCTTGAGGATACCGGTGGCAAGGCCGCGCGCCTGGGCGACGCGAGGGTCCGCGCCGAGATTGCGTTGCTAGCCGAACTCGTGCGACGGCTGCGGCTGCCAGAGCCGCTGACATCCGATCTGCCCGACGATTTTAGCCACGGAAAGAGCGACGTGCCGTCGCTTGCGGCCGTCGAGTATCTCAGCCTGGTCGGTGACTGGCCGGCCATCCTGCAGATCATCGATGGATTCTATGGCAAGCGGCCTATTGCCGATTTCCATCCCAACAGCGTGATCTGGCGGTTCTACAAGAATCTCGCGCGGCTGAAGAGCGGGCTGCCGCTCTACCGGTCCGATCTGAAGTTCATCGAGCGGGCTGCACGGGAGAATCCGACAGATCACCTCGGAAAGCTGCTGCTCCTGAGAGCAGAGCACCAGCATCGGCAGGGAAAGAGGGAGACTCTGCAGCCCTACGCGGATGCATTCGAGGCGATGCAAAAGGGAGCTTCTCGCCTGGAGTCGGGGCTGGCGGCGGAATGTGCCGCTGCGGCCGCGCGCGAGCAGGGCGATCGCGAAGCGCAGGAACGGTTTCAGGAGGCCGCTGCGGCAACCTGGTCTGCCTGGGGGGCTTTCGGGAAGCTCGCCATGTATCAGGCCATGCAGATCAGTCCCTCGATTCGGGCGCGGCTGGCCATGGCCGAAGCGCAAACGGCGATGGCACAGCGGGGAGTGCTCGCAAAGGCGCGCTTCCTTGCCGAGGTCGGGCACGAGCTGCGTACGCCGTTGCAGGCGATGCAGGGATTGCTCGATCTCGCAGTCGAGCGTCCGGAGGAGATCAATGTCGGCGAGATCCGCGAGGTTTTCGGCAGCCTGAAGTCCGTTGTCGATGATCTCACCGAGCTGGGCGCCCTCGGCGCGGAAGCGCCGCTCAATGTGCGGCCGACCGATCTTGCGGCTCTAGTCGGGTCGGAGTTGATGCTCGTGCAAGAGATTGCCCGGCAGAAGGGACTTACCCTCTCCGCTGATCTTTCCGCTTTGAGCACCAACGGTTTCAACGTCGATCCCGACAGGGTTCGTCGGGTCGTGCGCAACCTTCTGTCGAACGCCATCAAGTACACGGCGCATGGTGGCGTAACTCTGAGCGCGACTGTCGTCGACGCGCCGGACGGCGAGGCCTTGATCGCGCTTGTTGTCGAGGACACGGGCCCCGGTATTCCGGAAGAACGGCTGCCCCATCTCTTCGAGCCCTTCGACCGCGCGGGCCGTCGGGATTCGGAAGGGCTGGGTCTCGGACTTCTCCTGTCACGCCGGGTTGCCGAACGCATGGGTGGTTCCCTGACGGCCGAGAATCGTCCGTCTGGCGGAGCACGTTTCGTGTTCTCGTGCGCTGCGGCGAAGGGTGGGCCTCTAGCCTTGCCGAGAACGGAACCCGAGACAGCCTCGCGCTCCCTTTCGATCCTGATCGTGGAGGACGCAGCCCTCGTTCGCCGGCTCATGGCGCGGCTACTTGCCATTCATGGTCACGACGTGGCGGAAGCAGAGACGATCGCACAGGGATTCGAGAAGGTGCAGCAGCAGACGTTCGACTTGTTGCTGCTCGACCTCCATCTCTCCGATGGCGATGGGCTAACGCTGCTCGAGCGATGGCCGACGGGACGAGAGCGGCCGCCCGTCATCGTGCTGACGGCTGTGGCCACACGCGAAGCCGAGGATCGCGTCAAGCAGACAGGAAGCATCTTGCTGCGCAAGCCGATCACGGCGGCCGAACTCCGGTCGGCCATCCTTCGAGCTTGCGGTGGGGCGGAGACGGCGCCGCTGTCCATTGGCTTCGATGCCGAGATGGCGGGACTCGTTCAAGAGGCCCGCAAGGAGATCATCAAACGGGCGATCGAACTGATCGATCTCGTACAGTCCGGCGAAGATCGGCTCCGGATTCGGCAGCATGCCCACAAGCTGGCAGGACTGGCATCCCAGTTCGACGCGGCGAACATCGCCGAAGCCGCCGACCGTATCGAGCAGGCTTGCGCAGATGAACTCTCCTTGGAGGATTGTCTTTCCACGTTGAAGGTCGCACTCGCATAGAGAGTCGGACAATCGTGAATCGCGGCGGCGGCCGCGGTCGCCCCCGTCAGTGAACGACCTGCGTACAGTTACGAATTCGTTTCGGCGCACCCGAACGCCGAGCAAAACGCGGCTCGTTCACAACTTGTCAATGTCGTCGCAGGCATAGTGATCCGGAAGACGAGGCCGCAGCGCTCGTCGTGCCGCATGGAGTATTGCGTCGATGGCATACGTCAAATCCGGATCGCTTCTGATTTCTTCGGCCGGCATCAATCTCTTCGGCAGCGATCCAACAATCGCTGCAATCGCCAGCGGCCCTCTTGCGGGCGGATATGTCGTCTTATCGATGTCGACGCGATATGTGTCAGAAGCAATCACGGGGATGGAATACATCGCTTTTCAGGCGATACCCATCATCACCCAGTACTTTACCACCGAACACCGGGCAACCCTCGTCGGTGGAGATGGAAGCGTCGTTGATCTCAGTAGCGATCCGACCAGCCTGCAGTATGTCCAGCGACTGCCGTCAAACGGCCAGGGACCGGAAGGCAATACAGGGGCGACCAGCGGCGTGCCGGTTGTTCATGCGGATGGCTCGTTGACGGTGGTCTTCAATGGCGTGGGGTGGGGGTTCCCGGATGAAATCGGCAACCCGGAATCGCGCGTCGGTTACATCAGTTTCAATGCCGCGGGCGAGGTGAGTGCAGGCCCGCTCGCTTTGACGCCGGGCCAATCGGCCGCCGGCTCCTTGAGCATCTACGGTTCCTACGGCAGCTCCGCCACGATCCTGTCCAACGGCGAGATCATGACGAGCCTGACTCGGTCCGGGTACGACGGCGCCCTTGCCGATACACGGGACAACATTCAGCTTTCGATCAATCTGGGCTTTGCCAATCGCACGAATCCGGTCGATTCTGGAACGGTTAATCGGGCCGACATAGCGGGCGCACATCTGCAATTCACGAACGAGGAAAAGCGCTACACCTCGGTCGAAGCATTCGGCGCAGGTGCGGTTGTCGTCTGGAATGATGGCTTGGCGGATCCCACTGACAGTTCCGGCGATCCGTCCCTCGACGGTGTCGGCGTGCTGGGCGCCCTGGTCGATACCGCCGGCAATGTCGTTGCCAGCTTCGGTGTCAATCAAGCCTCGGCGGGCGTCCAGTTGATCGTGAGCGAGCGGTCGATCGCCGCTCTCGGGCCCGACAAGTTCGCCGTTGTCTGGGAATCACGGGACATTTCGTCGGGATTCTCGCCTTCTCTGCCTTCGGTTTTTGTCCGGATCTTCTCGGTGGACGGTACGGCGGTCTCCGCTGTCACGGGCGACATTGCGCTTGGCATGCCTGGAGACGGGATGGATCGGTCGAAGCCGTCGATCACGGCCCTGGCGGATGGCGGCTTCGTCGTTGTCTACGAACGGGAGACCGATGGTTTCCGCAACGAAGACGACAGCATCGTTGCAGGTGTCGCTGTCCAGCAGTTCGATCGCGACGGTAACTTCGTCGGCAACGAGGTGGTCCTCAGAACGAGGGATGACGCCCCCGCCGCCGGTCTATGGTTGAATCCCACGGTGACTCAGTTGAGCGACGGCAGGGTCGCAGTTGCCGCCGAGGTCTACAATGCGGAGACGTTCGCCTACGAGACCGGTGTTCAGGTTCTGGAACTGAATCAGAACCCGACCGACATCACGATCGACAACAACACCTTTACGGAGGACCAGAGCGGTGCCTCCTGGATTCTGATCGGGGCGCTCGGCACGACGGACGGTAATCTCTTCGACAGGTTCACCTACGAACTGCTGAATAATCCGGGCAATCTGTTCCAGATCCTCGGAAGCCAGCTCTATGCGGTGGGCCACACGGAAAGTGGCGATACCCACTATGAGCCGGGACAGTCCTGGGAACTCCAGATTCGCAGTACCGACAGCGCTGGCGTGAGCGTCGAGCGGACGCTGACGGTCGGCGTTCCGCTTCCGCCTGACGTCACGCCGCCGCTCGACATTTCGGTGGCGACGACGTTCGCGGACGGCCGCATCCAGGTCGACGAGAATGCCGAGGCCGGCTCGGTCATTGCCAGCATCGGCGCCTTCGATCCCGACACTCCCTTCGATGGCCTGACGTTCGAGATTGTCGGCTCCGACGGCCGATTCGCGTTGGAGAAAAGCACGAGCGGCGATTTCTTCCTGCTGATCGCCAACGGTCCCTTCGACTACGAGACCGCGCCTTTCCACGACATCACGCTCAAGGTTTCCGACAGCAATGGCAGCCGCAGCGAGACTTTCACTATCCTGGTGAAGGACGAAGCCGAGACGCCAACGACTCCGGTAGACCCGAATCCGCCGGCTCCCGTGCCGCCGGCAATCTTTGGTGTCCGAGGACCGGGCGGCACCATTCAGCCGCTGACCAACCTCGACGACCTCAAGCAGGGTGAGATTGTCTTCGACTGGACGCCGTCGGTCAGCCAGGCCATCGCGCAATTGCTCTTCACCGACACCAACAATCCTTCCTGGATCATGGCGCCGATCGTCACCCAAGCGTTGGCCAGCGGTGACTGGGGTGCCTCGCTTGCCGCGCTGTTCGGCAATGGCCGGTACAGCGTCCTGATGCAGCAATTCTTGTCGGGTGACACCACGCTGGAAAATCCGATCGACGTCGCGACGGCTTTGGCCAACTTTACCGTCAACCTCGAGACGTTGCAGTTACTGGCCGCGAATGGCGGTTCGTCGCTCGGACTTGGTGCGGGTGAGTCGACGACGGGTGGTAACTGGATCCACCTCAACACCACGAGCTCGACCCTGCCCAACGGTACGCTGATCGCCTACGCGACCGATGGCGATGGCAACATGCTGGCGCGCGACGGTTCGATCACGACCTCCGTCGAGGCGGCGGCGCTCGGCCGCATCGGCCTCGTGGCGAGCGACAACGGCGTAACGTTCTTCAGTGGCGAGCAGTCGATCTACCTGCCGGTCGGCAGGGAACTGGGCTTTGCCATCGTCACTGGCAATGGCGTCATCGATGCCAATCCAACGGTCAACATCACCGGCAGCGATGGGATGCTGGACGTGGCGGTGAGCGGCAACTTCGGTCGCATCAATCTCACCGCTCAGGTCGACAATACGCTGAGCGAGTCGGCGACCCTGGCCTCCAGCCAGCGGCTCACCGACCAGGCTTGGGTCTATCTGACAAAAGGGACCATTGTCGGCGTCGATCTCGCCTGGAGCGGTAGCTACGTGAACACGCTGCATTTCGTGCGCATGGAAATCGATCCGACCGATCCGGCGCAGTGGCAGGTCGGCGGCGTCGATTACGGCAACACGTCAGGTTTTCGCGGCGCCGTACAAGCCAACTGGGAGTCATTCTCCAAGACTCAGGGCAATTCGACGGGCACGGCGTCCAGCGTCTGGACGGTTCAAGGCGAAAGCGGCTACTACGCGCCCGTCCTGGTCACGCCCGACGGCATGTGGACCATCGACAGTTCGCCGGGCAATACGGCGAATGCCGATGGCCGGCAGCACATCCGGAATTTCGGTGAGAGTGTCTTTGGCTTCGAAGACATGAGCGCCAGCCGGGGCGCGGACTTCGACTACAACGACATGATCATGAAGCTCACCGTGCTCTGAGCGAAAGGCTCGGAAGAGCTGGCGAGCTCACGGGTGTCAAGTCGTGACACCCGTTTCGGGGATACAGAGCAACGACGTTCGGCAGATCTGCGCACGACAGCGGATGCTGTCGTGCCCATTGCCTTCGGCCAAGATTGGCTAGTGGCGGCTCAACTCGGCGCGTCCCACCACCATGTGATGCACCTCGTCCGGACCGTCGGCGAAGCGGAGATGCCGCTGGTTGGTGTACATGTCGGCGAGCGGCGTCCATTGCGAGATGCCGGTTGCACCGTGGATCTGGATTGCCTGGTCGATGATCTGGCACACCCGCTCGGGCACCATGGCCTTGACCATGCTGACCCACACGCGCGCTTCGCGGTTGCCCAGCACATCCATCGCCTTGGCCGCCTTCAGCACCATGAGCCGCATCGCCTCGATCTCGATACGGGCCCGCGAGACGGTCTCCAGATTCTTGCCGAGCTGGATGAGCTGCTTGCCGAACGCGGTGCGGTTGGAGCCGCGCTTGACCAGCAGATCGAGCGCCTTCTCGGCCTGGCCGATCGAACGCATGCAGTGATGGATGCGGCCCGGACCGAGGCGCACCTGCGAGATCTCGAATCCGCGGCCCTCGCCCAGCAGGATGTTCGCCTCAGGAACGCGGACGTTCTCGAACTTGAGATGCATATGGCCGCGCGGCGCATGGTCATGTCCGAAGACCTGCATCGGCCCCAGGATGCGCACACCAGGCGTGTCCATCGGCACCAGGATCTGCGACTGCTGGAACTGCGGTGAGGCATCGGGGCTGGTCTTGACCATGACGATCATGATCTTGCAGCGCGGGTCGCCGGCGCCGGAGATGTAGTACTTCTCGCCGTTGATCACCCACTCGCCTCCGACCAGCTCGGCGCGCGTGGCAACGTTCTTGGCATCGGAAGAGGCGACGCCCGGTTCGGTCATCGCATAGGCCGAGCGGATCTCGCCGTTCAGCAGCGGCTTCAGCCACTTCTCTTTCTGCTCGTGCGTGCCGACCCGCTCGAGGACTTCCATGTTGCCGGTGTCCGGTGCCGAGCAGTTCAGCGTTTCCGAGGCCAACGGCTGCTTGCCGAGTTCCGCAGCGATGTAGGCGTAGTCGAGGTTGGTCAGACCCTGCCCGATCTCCGAGTTGGGCAGGAAGAAGTTCCACAGGCCAGAGGCCTTCGCCTTGTTCTTGGCGACCTCGAGCAACTCAAGTTGGCCTGGCGCCCAGCTCCACGGATCCTTGCGGCCTTCGCCCAGCCGGAAGAACTCCTCGGACATCGGGGCCACATTTTCGTCGATGTGCTTCTTCACGGCGTCGAACAGCGGCTTGGCCGCCTTGGACATGGCGAGATTGTTCAGCTCGGCATCGAGATCGGGGCGGGGAGCCGCGGCGGCCTTGGCTTGCATGGGGATTTCCTCTGTTCGAACGGTTGCTCGTCCATCCCTACAGACCTCCCTTGATAGGTCAATCCTCACCCTGCCCGGACGCTCCCCGGCAATTTCTGGCTGCGAAAAGCGAGCGGCCGGCCCCCTTGCCCCTGCGCGCTCAGGCCTCATTCTGTCTGCCAAACTGGAGGAACGCCTTCATGAAGTTCGGCATCTTCTATGAACTGCAGTTGCCGCGGCCCTGGAACGAGGGCGACGAGCACAGGCTCTATCTCAATGCCCTGGAGCAGCTCGAACTGGCCGACCGCCTGGGTTACGACCATGCCTGGCAGGTCGAGCACCACTTCCTCGAAGAATATTCCCATTCGCCGTCGCCCGAATCCTTTCTTGCCGCAGCCAGCCAGCGCACCAAGAAGATCCGCCTTGGCCACGGCATCTACCAGCTAACGACCAACCATCCCGCCCGCGTCGCCGAACGGGTCGCCACGCTCGACCTGCTGTCCAGCGGCCGCTGCGAGTTTGGCATGGGCGAAAGTGCGTCCATCACCGAACTCGAACCGTTCGGCGTCAACATGGAGAACAAGCGCGAAGTCTTCGAAGAGGCGGTGCGCGCTATCATCCCCATGTTCAAGGACGGCCCCAGCGAGCATCGCGGCAAGTACTTCAACATGCCACTGCGCCATGTGATGCCCAAGCCGCTGCAGAAGCCGCACCCGCCGCTTTGGGTTGCCTGCTCCCAGCTCGAGACCCTGGCCAAGTGTGGTGAATGGGGCTTCGGGGCACTGGGCTTCCAGTTTGTCTCGGCGGACGCTGCCCACGCCTGGGTGCATGCCTACTACAACGCCTTCGTGAAGCGGCAGAAGAAGCTCGCCGATTACAAGACGAATCCGAATATTGCTCTCGTCTCGTTCTTCATGTGCGCCAAGACAGATGAAGAAGCCCGCGAGCGTGCCGACGGCTGCACCTTCTTCCAGTTCGCCCTTCGCTTCTATGGCCAGTCGGCCGGGCGGGCACGGCCGCCTGCCGGCACGGTCAACATGTGGGACGAGTACAATAAGTGGAAGAAGGCCAATCCCGAGGCGCACGCCGCGGCGCTGCGCGGTGGCCTGATTGGCTCGCCAGAGACCATCCGGCGCAAGCTGCGCAAGTTCCAGGCCTCGAACATCGACCAGGTCGTGCTTCTCAACCAGGCCGGCCGTAATACGCACGAGCACATCTGCGAATCGCTCGAGCTTTTCGCAAAGGAAGTGATGCCGGAGTTCCACGCCGCGCATCCGCAGCTCCTGAAGTGGAAGGAGCAGGTGTTGAACCGGGAGATGGAACTCGAAGAAATCGACACCTCCGCCTTTACCGACCGGTACGGCGGCACCATGAAGAGCATCTCCCCCGCCACATCGAAGGCACAGGCAGCCGAGTAGCTGGAGACACCCTTCGCCTATAGGTCGCGCGTTGCGTTAGCGTATCGCCTGTCAACGCGTCGTCCGAAAGGATAGCCGGCATGGCTGGACCCAATACGGTTATCGCAAAGGGCGCTCTCATAGCGACCCATACTTATTCGACGGCTGCCGAAGCGAGTGCGAAGTTCCGGATCGACGAAGAGATCGTCGACGGCGACCTCGCCAAGATCGACATGAAGAACGAAGCCTACCTCAAGGAACTCATTTCCAAGGCTTCGATGGGCAAGCGTACTGTCCAAAGCGGCGCGAAGGGGCTGCAGTTCTACATGATCAAGGGCGGCGGCGAGGGGTTCCTCGATCCTTATTACTTCGGTAAGGACGCCAGTCGGCTGATGGTCAGCGGTGGTGTTACGACCAGTGGCTCGGCCGGCACGACCATGGTCTTCGACAATAACGATCTGCTCGCGGTGTTCGACCGGACGGGCAAGCTGATTGGCTCCGCTTTGCTGCAGCGTCCGATATCCATCGTCAATCCGAGTCGCAAGAACCCGCACATGTGGACCGAGCCTACGGCCAACAAGGTCTACGATGCGTGGGACGACCGGCTGGTGTCGATCTATCGCAACACGAACTTCGGCATCGACTATTACGGCCTCAGGATCGACGATAGTCTTGGCTGGTATGACAATGGCTCGGTGAGAGTGGACCTGCACAAGCAGGAAGCGACGAACGGCTGCATCTTCATCGTCGATCCGAACACGCCTGCTCTTTCCAACAAGGCGGCGCTCAACATGTTCGAGCCACAGCTCATCAAGAATATCCAGGCCCATATCCGCGCCAAGGACAAATCCAATATCGGCCGTATGTACGTCATCAAGATAGCCTAGCCGGCAAAGAAAAAGCGGCCCGCGAGGGCCGCCCTTCTTCTTTAGTTCTGTCGCCAGTATTACTGAACGACGATCTCGACGCGGCGGTTCTGCGGCTCGCGGACATTGTCGCCGGTCTGGACCAGCAGGCCCTGCTCGCCACGGCCGATCACCGCGATCGCAGTTGCCGGCACGCCGTTGCGGATGAGGGCGTCCTTCACCGCGTTGGCGCGGCGCAGCGACAGCGCCATGTTGTATTGATCCGAGCCCGACGTATCGGTGTGGCCCGTCGCCGTGATGCGCGCATTGCCCTTGGCTCTGTAGGCATCGGATGCCTGCTTGACGACGTTCAACGAGGCTTGAGACAGGCTCGCGCTGTCCCAGTCGAAGAACACCATGAAGGAGGGTGGCGCGACAGGTGCCGCCGAAGGCGGCGGCGGAGCAGCAGCCGGTGGCGCGAACTTATACTGCGCGCCGAGGATGGTCGCGAAGTTGTTGTTGCTGTAGGTCACGTTCGCGCCGCCGATATTGACCCACGGATTCGTCGTGCCGATGTAGCGGCCTTCGAGTGCGATACGCCACTGGCTATCGACATTCCAGCCGAGCCCCAGAATGCCTTGATAGGCGAACACCGTCGCGCCGAGCGCCGTGTTGCTGTCGACGAAGCCGACACCGGCACCTGCGCCGACATACGGCGTAAAGGCGGAGGCAGGGAAGAAGTCGTAGAGCACCTTGCCCATGATCTGGAGCTGGCCGGCGGTGCCGGTGAAATTGGCGAGCGGGGTGCTGGCCGTTATCGGCACCCTGCCGTAGGCCACTTCGACCTCGATGCGCGGACCGACGAAGTCGTAGCCGATCAAGCCGCCGACACCCCAGCCGGTCGAACTGGTAATGGATCCGCCGACGCTGGTCGACGTGTTGAGGAACCAGGCGAGGCCGCCGCCGGCGCCGACATAGAAGCCGGGCAATGGGTTGATTTCTTGGGCCTGCCCAACCGAGGGCAACAGGATAGCTGCTGCTATGACGGATACTGCCTTCTTCATCGGCCGAACTCCCCCTGCGACGCTGTCTGGAAACACTCTACACGGGCCGCGAGAGTTTGGCTTCTTTCTCTCCCGAACTCTCACTCGAGCCCTCCCAGGTGTGGCCAAAAGGCCACATGCCAAAGTCAACTAGATGCAACAGTTGTTGTGAATTGCAGCTCAACTGTCGTGCTGCCTCAACTTGTAGTTCTCCATCACCCATTTGAGGGTGGTTCCGTATTGTGGGTCGGTTGCGTAAACGCCCGTGAGCGCATCCGCGAAGGCTTCGGGATTGCTGACGACCTGCATCGCCGACCGATAAGGAGAGCCGGTCGACAGCAATTTTCCATGTAACTCAAAGGCTTCCGATAGGTTCGCGAAGCGGCGGAATTTGGCGACGATCGTCACGACCTTGCCGTCGATCACCTCCCGGGTCTCGCTTTCGACGGCGGGCTGATTGTCGAGGGCCTTGATGCCGAACGGGTTGTTGCTGTCGGGCGGCATGGCCGAACCCCAGGCGCTCTCGACGATCCATTGCGCCAGAGTGATCGAGGCTGGGATTCCGAACCGACGTTGCGACGCCTTGGCGGCATCGAGCACATCCGGCGGAACGATCCCGACATGGCCATACCGGGTCGGCGGCGGTTTTTCCTTTGTCACGAGGGGGCGGGCAGCCAGGGCGTAGTAGGTCGGGCTGCCGGGCGCCACATGCCCGGTCGGCGGGTTCATGTTCATCATGACCGCCTGGAAGGCCTTGATCGCGAGGATCGTGCCCGGGTCCATGTTGCCGGTGACGGGGACCTCGGTGTGCGGCTTGGGCAATCGCTTGTTGAGCAATGATTGGATGACGAAAACGTCACCTGGACCGTTTACGGCGTCCAATCCCACGGACGTGAAGATGGGTGGAGCGACGCTTCCCACCTCGTCCGTGCTCAAGATGGTCTGCGACGGGACAAGGCACATGACGACAAATTCTTTCGAACGTCGGGTGACTTTGTGCAAGCTTGGCGGTGCCGGCGTGGGCCGTCAACTCTCAATGCGAACTGTGACCGGTAGAGAGGGAGCTAATCCTTCGTGTGTAGTTGGCCGCACTAGGTAGTGGTTTAATTTACAGGAAATACCACTATGGAAGCAGGCGGCCAAAGTCTGGAGGACACGGCCGAATGGCCATTCTGGCCAATTGCGATTGCCCGCTTGCAGGTTCCACGACTAGTATTTTGCAGTGACGTCAGGAGTACGCGCACACGTGACCCTGAAGCTTGCCATGATCCGGTGTCCCGACAATGTGGCGCCTCAGCGACGCGAAGTCCGCGGCGGTGAATTCTCCATTGGCAGAGGCCAGGACAACGAATGGGTCATCGCCGACCCCGACCGGCACCTGTCGAAGAAGCATTGCTTGCTGGCCTATGGCGGTGGCGAATGGGCGCTCCATGATCTCAGCACCAACGGTACGTTTCTCAACCAGGCCAGCGAACCCGTGGGTCGAGGGGTCGTCCAGAAGTTGCGTAGTGGCGACCGCATAAAGTTCGGCCTCTACGAAGTCGAGATCACGATCGAAGAGGAGGAAGAGGCCGCCCGCGGCCCCCTGATGCCGCGCGCCGACCGTTCGTTCGATGACGGAGACGACGATGTTCGGCCGGCCAGCTCCGACTCCTTCCTGGATACTCCCAGCTCACCACTCCTGCCGCCGGATTTCGACCCCCTGCGCGATGGTGCCGAGCCGTTCTCCGGTGTGCCGACGCAGCCGGATCATTCCCCCGCCCTGGAGAGCGCCTTCCGCATGCCGCCGGTCGCGATCATCCCCGACGATTGGGATGTCGATGCACCCGCGGCCAGGCGCCCACCCTCCGCCGTGTCGAATGCTCCCCCACCGGCGCCGAAGGAACGGAGACCGAAGGAAGAACCTCCACCGCCTCCGCCCAGACCCGAACCGCCGGTTGCCCGGACGACCGACGATGCGCGCCTGGCGGCTGCCTTCCTGCGCGGCGTCGGCCTTGCCGAAGGAAGCCTGGCCAACCCGGAGAAGACGCTGGAGCGCGTCGGCGCGGCTCTGCGCGCGACCGTGACAGGGCTGCGACAAACGCTGATCGCGCGCGCCAGCATCAAGGACGAGTTCCGTATCGAGCAGACGATGATCCGTCCGACCGGCAACAACCCCCTCAAATTCTCGCTCGACGATGACGACGCGCTGGCCACGCTTCTGGGCGAAGGGCGGCGTGGCAACATGGCGCCGGAAGCCGCCATTGCCGAAGCCTTTGCCGATCTTCGCATCCATGAACTCGCGACCATTTCGGCGATGCAGTCGGCCGTGCGCGTCCTGCTTGCCCAGTTCGATCCCGAATCGGTCGAGCGCAAGGTGGCGAGCAGCGCGCTGCACATTCATCCCGCCCAAAGGAAAGCAGCGGCGTGGGAGGCCTTCGTGCGGCACCATGGAAGCGTGACTCAGGCTCTCTCGGACGATTTCGACAGCGTGTTCGGAAAAGCGTTCGCCCGTGCCTACGAACAGGCGATCGACAAGCTCGACTCCGAGAAAGGATCAACCTGATGAACCGCCGATTGCTGCTCGCGACGCCAGCTTTCCTGCTGGTCGCCAATTGCGGTCCTCCAGCGCCTTCGGCCGTGGATCTCACCATCAGGGCCAGCGCTGACCTCAATCGCAGTCCGTCCGGAGTGCCGCTATCCGTGGCCGTGCGCGTCTATGCCCTGAATGCAAGGTCGCGGTTTCTCAATGCCGATGCCTATGCCCTGATGGACAAGGAAAGCGCGACGCTCGGCGACGAGGGCTCGCGGGTCGAGGAAATCGTCGTCAAGCCGGGCGAAGTTCGCAAGGTGCTCATGGCACCCAAGCCCGATGTGCGATTCATCGGTGCTGCTGTACTGTTTCAGGACATCGACCGCTCGCGATGGCGGTCGATTGCCCCGATTGCCGCGATCGGCCTTACCCGGCTTGTGCTGAACATCGGCAGCAACAGGTCCGAACTGGAGCCGGCATGACCTGGTCGAACCGTGTTGTATGGTTGGAAGGCATGTTCCTCCGGGCGCAGCACTTCCAGCAGCAGGATCGCTGGCTGGAGGCCATGCTGCGCGACCGGACGGGGTCGCTGCGTTCGCATGCCTGGGGGCTGACGGACGGTGCGATCAACCGGAACCTGCTGACCACCGGCCAGTTCGCTTTGGCGAGCGGCAGCGGCGTGTTCGAGGACGGCACGCCTTTCGCGCTGCCGGGCGACGCCGATCAGCCCGCGCCCCTCGAACTTCCGGAATCGACGCGCAACGCCATCGTCTATCTCGTTCTGCCGATTCGCCAGGCCGGCGCAGTGGAGGTTTCCGCCGACGGTTCGACGGAAGGCCGTTACGAGCAGCGGCCTTTCGAGGCCTACGATACGCACTCGGGTTCGCCGCAGCCGGCCGAGGTGCAAGTCGGCAGGCTGCGCCTGCGTTACATGCTCGAAACCGACAATCGCGCTGGCTATCACGGCATCGGCTTGGCGCGCGTGATCGAGGTCGGCGCCGACCGCCGCGTCATCCTGGACGACCAATGGATACCGCCGGCGCTGGCTTGTGCGGCCGCATCACCTTTGACCGGTCTGCTTGCCGAGCTTTCCGGAATGCTCAACCAGCGCGGCGAGGCCCTGGCGGCGCGCCTGACGGCACCGGGCTCGCGCGGCGTGGCCGATGTTTCGGACTTCCTCCTGCTGCAGTCCGTCAATCGGGCGCAGAAGCTGCTGGCGCATTGGGCAAGCGACGGCAATGTCCATCCGGTCGATCTCTATGCCGCCCTGGTCCAGATGGCCGGCGACTTTGCCACCTTCACTGAAGCCACGCGCCGCCCTTCGGAGTATCCGCCGTATCGGCATGCCGACCTGCAGCGCAGCTTCGCTCCGGTGGTCGCCGATCTCCGGCGCTCGCTCTCCGCGGTCATCGAGCAGACTGCCATTCAGATCCCGTTGCAGAAGCGGGCCTATGGCATCCAGGTCGGCCCTATCGTGGACCGCGGCATTCTGCGGTCGTCGAGCTTCGTGCTGGCGGTCCAGGCCGATATCCCCACGGAAACGATGCGGCGCCTGTTTCCCTCGCAGGTTAAGATCGGCGCCGTCGAGCATATTCGCGAGCTGGTGAATGTCGCGTTGCCTGGCATTGCCGTGCGACCGCTGCCGGTGGCGCCGCGCCAACTGCCATTTTACGCGGGGGCGACCTACTTCGAGCTCGACCGCAATTCGACGCATTGGAAGGAACTGCAGTCGTCCGGCGGCTTCGCAGTACATGTCTCCGGCGATTTCCCAAACCTGAACATAGAGCTCTGGGCGATCCGCGGCTGACAGCGGTGATGTGAGGCGAAAATGAGCGACAATCCCTTCGCCGAGCCAGATGACGACAATAGGACGGTGATTCGTCCTAGCCCCGGCAAGCGCCGCGCGCCGCCGGCTCGCCCTGCTGCGGATTCACCTGACGGAGAACCACCGCAACGTCCGGCCGCTGCTCGCCCTGTTGCGGCCGCGGCCCCGCTGCTGGCCGAGGGAACGGAGAACCTCTTTGTCGGCAACGATGCGCTGGCTGCAGCCGCCGCGCCGTTGCTCCAGCTCATGGCCCGGCTGCGCAATACGGCCAATCCGCCGGAGTCCGGCGATCTGCGCGAGCGGACCGTGCGCCAGATCAAGCGCTTCGAGCAGGAGTGCCGCGACAAGGGCGTGCCGCTGGAGCAGCTTCGTCCGGCGCACTATGCGCTGTGCGCCAGCCTGGACGACGTCGTGCTGAATACGCCCTGGGGCAACAGCGGGAGCTGGCACGAACGCTCCCTGGTGTCGACGTTCCATCAGGAAGTGCGAAGCGGCGAGCGCTTCTTCGATGTGCTGAAGCAGATGTGCGACAACCCCGGCAAGTTCCTGCCGGTCATCAAGCTGATGTACCTGTGCATGTCGCTGGGCTTCGTCGGCCAATATCGCCTTTCTCGCCGCGGCATCGGCGACATCAATCGAATTCGTGAAGAAACCTATGCTGTCATTTCCCGGCAGCAGAAATCCGCCGATCCCGATCTCGCTCCTCATACCAAGGGCATAGATGCGCCTTACAGGCCGGCGCGGGTGCGGCTGCCGGTCTGGGTGGCCGCCTGCCTGGGTCTGGGCATCGTCGCGGCCCTGTTCACCTGGTTCTCGATCGACCTCAACGCGGCGTCCGATGGCATCTATGCGCGTCTGCGCGATGCTCCGCCCACGCAGATGCCGACAATCACCAGAACGCCGATCGTCGAGGTAAAGCCGGTGCCGACGCCCTTGCCGCCGCCGGAACCGACGGTGATGGATCGTCTGCGCAAGTTCCTCCAGCCCGAGATCGAGCAGGGCCTCGTCGAGGTGACCGGCACGGTCGGTCAGCCGCTCATCCGGATCACCGGCCGCGG
>CALROF020000100.1:0-22237 GCA_943369775.1 Reyranella massiliensis 521 | reverse complement strand
TCGACTATGCCGTCATCAGCCAGGCGCTGATCGCCTCGGCGCGCGAGATGGGCGTGAAACTGATCCGCTCGGCCTACTCCACTATCCTGCGCGAGGCGCGTGACGGCTCGGCCGGCCTGATGGACCGCTTCGGCAACACCGTGGCCCAGGCTGAACTCATTCCCATGCAGCTTGGCCCGATCGGCGAGACCTTGCGCGCCTGCCTGCGCCGCCATCCCGTCGAAACGCTGAAGGAAGGCGACTTCCTGATCAACAACGACCCGTTCGAGGGCGGCCAGCACATTCCCGACGTGTTCATTTTCACGCCGATCTTCGTCGCGGGCCGTGTCGTGGGCTTCGGCGCCTCGGTCGCCCACCATCTCGATCTCGGCGGCGGCGCCCCCGGCCTCAACATTCATGCCAGCGACGTCTACCAGGAAGGCCTACGCTTCCCGCCCTCCAAGTACGACTTCCAGCGCGACTGGAACGGCGGCAGCTTCGAGCGCCTGGTCACCGCCAATGTCCGCGTGCCCGATCTCACCATCGGCGACTTCAATGCCCAGTTCGCCGCCAATGCGATCGGCGTGCTGCGGGTGAAGCAGCTCTGCGAACGCTACGGCACCGACAAGGTCGAAGCGGCGATGCAGGAGATGCAGGACTATTCCGAGCGCCGCGTGCGCGCCGCCATCGCCCAGGCGCCCAAGGGCACCTTCTATGGCGAGGACGCGGTCGACGACGACGGGCTCACCGACGAGCCGCTGGTGGTGAAGGCCAAGGTCACCATCGCCGAGGATTCGGTAGAGATCGATTTCGAGGGCACCTGCGCCCAAGTGAAGCGCAACCTCAACTGTCCCTACTCCAGCACGCTGTCGGCGGCGCTCTCCTGCGTGAAATCCGTGCTGACCAGCCCGGACATTCCCTACAACGAAGGCATGGCGCGGCCGATCAAGATCAAAGTGCCTTACGGCTCGCTGCTGAACCCGCGGCCGCCGGCGCCGGTGCGGGCCCGCATGATCCCGGCCTATCGCGTGTTCAACGCCGTGATGAAGGCGATGGCACAGGCACTGCCCGACAAGGTGATCGCCACCGGCTTCGACTGCACGACGGCCTTCTGCCTCAGCCATCTCGGCGAGAAGGGCTACAGCGTCTATCTGGAGATCTTCGGCGGCGGCTATGGCGCTTCCCGGGAGACCGACGGCTGCGACGCCGTCGATTCACCGCTCAGCAATTGCTCCAACGCGCCGGTCGAATCGCTCGACATCGACTACGATTTCTTCCGCATCGTCGGCTACGAGCTGGCGCCCGATTCGTTCGGCCTGGGCGCACGGCGCGGCGGCGCCGGCTTCACGCGTCGCTGCGAGATCCTGCGCGACGACGTACAGCTCGCCATCTACTCGGATCGCTTCCGCCTCGCCCCGGAGGGCTTACAGGGCGGCGAGCCTGGGCAGCGCGGCTACTGCCGCATCTTCCGCGCGAACGGCACGACCGAAGAATTGCGCAGCAAGGCCGCGGTCGATCTCGGCAAGGGCGACATCGTCGAGATGTTCGTGGGCGGCGGCGCCGGCTTCGGTCGCCTCGAGGAGCGGCCCGATTCGATGATCGACCGCGATCTCGCCGACGGCCTGATCACGCGCGATCCAAGAGCGGCACGCAAGCTCGCGGCCGAGTAAGGATCCCTCGCATACGCTCGTGATGACACGATAGCTGTTGCTACGGCAAAGCTGTCATCCCGAGTGTAGCGAGGGACCTTTCCTCATACGGATCAGTACGACTTGTAGCCTAGGAACTTGCCCGACATCGCGATCTTCACGCGGTCGCCCTTCTGGTCGGGCTGGCGCTCCATGGTCATATCGAAGTCGATGGCGCTCATGATGCCGTCGCCGAATTCTTCCTGGATCAGCTCCTTCCAGGTCGTGCCGTAGACCTGCACCAGCTCGTAGAAGCGGTAGATCAGCGGGTCGGTCGGCGGAATCTGCGGCAGCGAGCCGCGATAGGGCACTTCCTGCAGCAGCAGCACTTCTTCCTTGCCCAGGCCGAACAGCTTACCGGCCTTCGTTGCCTGTTCCTTGGTCATCTTCATCTGGCCCATGCAGGCCGCGGTGACGATGATCTTCGAGGCGCCACCGATCTTCTTGGCGATCTCGTCCCAGGTGAGTTCCTTCAGGCGCTTGGCCGTCAGGATCTTCTCGGTGACTTCTGCCCGCTTCATTGTCTTCTCCCGTATCGATTGCCAGTGTCATTAGATCGTCAGTTCGCGTGCCGGATAGGCACGACTTCCGCCGGCGGATTGACCGCCGACAATCCGGGCTTCACCAGTTTCAGCCGCCGCGGATCGTAGGCCACGCCGGCGATCTCCTTGTCGAACGCGCGGCTGCGGTTCACCAGGAACTCAACGAGATGGTTGCGGATCGCGTAGTATTGCGGATGCCGGTGAAGGTCGTTCCGGTGCCGCTCGTTACGCGGCATGGTGTTGACCACGATCTCGGCGATCTTGGCGCCGGGGCCGTTGGTCATCAGCACGATCTTGTCGGCAAGCAGGATCGCCTCGTCGACATCGTGCGTGATCATGAACACGGTCTGCTGCGTATCTGCGCAGATGCGCAGCACTTCATCCTGCAGCATGCCGCGTGTCAGCGCATCGAGTGCACTGAACGGTTCGTCCATCAGCAGCATCTTGGGCTGAATCGAGAGCGCGCGGGCAATGCCCACGCGCTGCTTCATGCCGCCGGAGAGCTGCGCCGGCCGCTTGTTCTCCGCCCCCTTCAGCCCGACCAGCTCGATGAACCGGCGCGCGTGTTCCTGCACCTTGGCACGGTCCCACGAGGGCCAGCGCGACGAGACGGCAAAGGCGATGTTGCCCATCACCGACAGCCAGGGCAGCAGTGCGTGGCCCTGGAAGATCACGGCGCGATCGAGGCTTGGCCCGTCGATCTCGCGGTTGTCGACGATGACGGCGCCCTCGCTCGGGCTGTCGAGGCCAGCCAGCACGTTCAGGATCGTGGTCTTGCCGCAGCCGGAATGGCCGATCAGGCAGCAGAACTCGCCCTTGTCGATGCCGAACCAGATATCCTCGAACACGGCAGGCTGGCCGGAGTCGCCGAAGCGGCGCGCCAGGCCCTCGACGCTGATGAGGGGTCGATTATCCATGGCGGCCTACTCCGGATAGGTGACGAGCTTGGTGATGCGCGCCAGGCCCTGGTCGAGAGCCAGGCCCACCAGGCCGATCAGCAGGATCGCGGTCACGATGTTGGCGATCGAGAGGTTGTTCCACTCGTTCCACACGAAGTAGCCGATGCCGGTACCGCCCACGAGCATCTCGGCCGCCACGATGACCAGCCAGGCAATGCCGATGGAGATGCGCATGCCCGTCATGATCGTGGGGGCCGCCGCCGGCAGGATCACCTTGAAGGCGGTACGGAAGGGCCCGACCTCAAGGGTGCGCGCCACGTTCAGCCATTCCTTGCGCACGCTCGCGACACCGAAGGCGGTGTTGATCAGCATCGGCCACACCGAGCAGATGAAGATCACGAAGATCGAGGAGATCGCCGAATCCTTGATGGTGTAGAGCGCGAGCGGCATCCAGGCGAGCGGCGATACCGGTTTCAGGATCTGGATGAAGGGATCGAGCGCGCGATAGACCAGCGGCGACATGCCGATGAGGAAGCCGAGCGGCACCGCCACGAGAGCGGCGAGGCCGAAGCCCAGGAGCACGCGGCCCAGCGAATAGGCGAGCTGGATGCCGATGCCCTTGTCGTTGCTGCCGCGCACGTAGAAGGGATCCGTAAGGTGGCCCCAGATCGTGACGGCAATGTCGGCCGGTGTCGGCATGGAGGATTTGGTGCCGGTCGCCGCGGCACTGCCCACCAGCTTGGCATATTCGGGATCGACCGCCGGGCCGCTGGCCGCGGTCGGCAGGGTAGCGATCTGCCAGAGCCCTAGGATCGCCGCGAAGATCAGCAACGACAGCAGGCTCGCCCGCAGACCGAGCGAGTTCTTGAGGGTCGCCATGTCTCAGCTCCGACGGATGGCGAAGCCCGCGATATAGTCGTCGGGCTTGGCGGGATCGAACGGCTTGCCCATCACCACGATCGTCTTCTTCGACGGATCGGGCGGCGTAAGGCCCATCTCCTTCATCATCGCTGCCGTATCGGTGGCGAGATAGACCTCCGACGCGACCTTGGCGTAGTCGACATCGACCTTGAGCTGACCCCAGCGCTTCATCTGGGTCATGATCCAGACCGCAAACTGGTTCCAGGGGAAGGGATCGAAGTCGATGCGGTTGGGGTCCTTCTTCACGCCGCCCAGCCCGTCAGCGTAGGTGCCGGTCAGGATCTGCTCGAGCACCGTCTCCGGCTGGTTCAGGTAGTTCGCCGGCGCGATCGCCTTGGCGATCTCCTTGCGGTTCTCCGCTTTGTGCGCATAGGCCGTCGCATCGATGATCGACTTCAGGAGCGCGCGATAGGTGTTGGGATTCTGGGTCGCGAATTCCTTGCTCACCGTGAAGGCGCAGCAGGGATGGCCGTCCCACAGCTCCTTGGTCAGGAGATGGATGAAGCCGATGCCGTCGTAGACCGCACGCTGGTTGAACGGATCGGGGCCGAGATAGCCGTCGATATTGTCGGCACGCAGGTTGGCCACCATCTCGGGCGGCGGCACGGAGCGGATCGAGATGTCCTTATCGGGATCGAGCCCATGCTCGGCCACGTAGTAGCGCAGTAGGTAGTTGTGCATCGAGTAGTCGAACGGCACGGCGAAGCGAAAGCCCTTCCAGTCCTTCGGGTTGCGCTTGTCCTTGTGCTTCATGGCCAGGGTGATCGCCTGGCCGTTGATGTTCTCGACGGCCGGCATGGTCCAGGGGACCGGGTTCGATCCGACGCCCAGCGAGATCGCGAGCGGCATCGGCGAGAGCATGTGCGAGGCGTCGTATTCCTTGGCCAGCGACTTGTCGCGGATCACCGCCCAGCCTGCCGTCTTCACCACTTCGACGTTGAGGCCTTGCTTGGAATAGAAGCCCATCGGATGGGCCATGATGATCGGCGTGGCGCAGGTGATCGGGATGAAGCCGACCTTGAGGTCCTTCTTTTCCAGTGCCCCGCCCTGGGCGAAGGCCTCGCGCGCCAGGCCGAGCGGCAGCACCGAAGAGATCGCCGCCATGGCGGTCGCCCGGCCGACCGTCTTCAGGAACTGCCGCCGCTGGGCGTCGACCGGGAAAACCGCACGCAGGACCGCTGTATCGACCACCCGGTTCCAGCGCGATTCCTCACCGGCCGGCACCGCTGCCGCGGTCAGGCGGGCATGATCGGCCTCGGCATGATTACCGCCGCAGCTACACCCCTTGCCCAGCAACGTGCTGGGATCGAACGGGTCCTTGAACATCGAGAGCCTCCCAAGTCTTGGCGCCACACCGCCTGCTTGGAACCCCTGAAGGCAAAGCCCGTGCCAGACCTCATTCGATGTGTATAAATGTAGAGCAATCCGCAGATCGGAGTCGGAATTGCACAAAAAGAGGGCATGAGAAGTCGATTCGTCTTGCGGAATTCCAAGACTCGAATCTTAACGCTGGGGATTAAATTCATGGAATCCCTGACTCTTTTCCCCATTCTGGACCGGATTTCTTATTGCGCCTCGATTCCCTCGGTGGCACGCTACCGCTGCTAGTGGGTTGTTGGGTGCCCACCACGATATGTCGGCCACCCGCCTCAAGAATGGCTCTTCCGGAGCCGCATGGCGGAATGGTTGGGGAGCGGTCGATGGCGTTATCGCGACAAGAACGAACCAGACGGAAAGCCGACCTGAACCCGCTGGAAATGATCGAGCAAGTCGTCGCTGCCAACGATTGGCCCTTTGACCGGACTTCGGACCGGGAAATCGCCGTCGAGGTTGCCGGCCGCTGGTGCGATTACCGCATGTTCTTCAGCTGGCGGGACGATGTCGAAGCGCTGCATTTCACCTGCGCGTACGATGTCCGCATTCCCTCCGAGCGCCACAACGACATCCATGTCCTGCTGGCGCTGATCAACGAAAAGATGTGGCTCGGTCACTTCGATCTCTGGAGCGAAGAAGGCCTGCCGATGTTCCGCCACGCCATCCCGCTGCGCGGGACGAGCGGATTGATGGCCGAACAGCTCAACGACCTCGTCGAGGTGGCCATCACCGAAAGCGAGCGTTTCTACCCTGCTTTTCAGTACGTCGTGTGGGCCGGTAAGTCGCCCGCCGACGCGTTGACCGCCTCCATCCTGGAAACGGTCGGCGAAGCCTAAACAAGAAGGACCTCCGACGCCCCCTCTCGTAATAAGACCAAAAAAGTCTCTTCGTTCGGAAAGTCCCAGCGGCGCCGGTTCACCAGAACCGGCGCCGTGATCATTTCGGAAGGCAGGCTCGCCCGCCGCGAGGTTCGCCCGCTATAAGGGCGCCCTCATGACCCTCCTCGCCATTCCCTACCCTGAGATCGATCCGGTCCTGGTCCAGCTCGGGCCCTTCGCCATCCGCTGGTACGCATTGGCCTATATCGCCGGATTGGTGATCGGCTGGCAGGTAATGCGTCGTGTCTGCGAGCAACCGCCGAAGCTGCTGACGGCTTTGAAGATCGACGATTTCCTGCTGTGGGCGGCGCTCGGCGTCATCCTGGGCGGGCGGCTGGGTTATGTCCTGTTCTACAAGCCGGGCTTCTACATCGAGCACCCGCTGGCCGCGCTCACCCTGTGGGAAGGCGGCATGTCCTTCCATGGCGGGTTGCTGGGCGTGGTTGCCGCCATCCTGCTGTTCGCGATCCGCAACAAGGCCGATCCCTTCATGCTGTCGGACCTGGTGGCCATCGTGGCGCCGATCGGGCTGTTCTTTGGTCGCCTTGCCAACTTCATCAACGGGGAGCTGTGGGGCCGCATCAGCGACGTGCCGTGGGCCATGGTGTTCCCGCGTGGCGGGCCGCTGCCGCGCCATCCCAGCCAGCTCTACCAGGCCTTCTTCGAGGGCGTGCTGCTGACGCTGCTCGTCGTCGCCGTGTGGAAGCTCACCGACGGCCGCCGCCGCCCCGGTCTGCTGACCGGTGTGTTCTGTGCCGGCTATGGCGTGGCGCGCATCGTCGGCGAGATCTTCCGCGAACCCGATGCGCATCTGGGCTTCCTCTGGGGGCCGCTCACCATGGGGATGCTACTGTCGGTACCGGTGCTGCTGTTCGGCGCCTGGCTGATCCAGCGCGCCTACCGCAAGCCCCTGCTGCCGTGAGCGACCCCTGCCGTGACTGATAGCGAGCTGGGCGGCCTGATTGCGCGACGCATCGCGCTCACCGGGCCGATTTCGCTGGCCGACTTCATGGCCGAGGCGCTGGGTCATCCCCGCCTCGGCTACTATCGCCACGCCACGCCCGTGGGCGCCGCGGGCGACTTCACGACCGCCCCCGAAATCTCCCAGATGTTCGGGGAACTGCTGGGCGCCTGGCTCGCCGAGCGCTGGCTGGCGATGGGTCGACCGGCGCCGGTGCGGCTGGTCGAACTCGGCCCCGGCCGCGGCACCCTGATGGCCGATGTGCTGCGCGCCACGCGGGGCGTACCGGGCTTCCACGCCGCGCTCGACCTGCATCTCGTCGACACCAACGAGCCGATGCGCGCTGCCCAGCGCAGCGTCCTGCAGGGCTTTGCTTCCACTATCCCGACAACCTGGCATGAGCGCTTCGACACGGTGCCGGAAGGTCCGCTGCTGCTGGTGGCCAACGAGTTCTTCGATGCCCTGCCGGTACGGCAGTTCCATCGCACGTCGCGGGGATGGGTCGAGCGCATGGTCGGCGTCGACCAGAACGGCGCGCTCAGGCTTGCGCTGGCGCCGGGCGTCACTCCCTTCGCCAAGCTGCTGCCCGAAGCGCCGGTTGATGCCGAAGCGGAGATCTGCGAGGCCGGGCGCGCCCTTGCCGCCGCGATCGGCGACCGTATCGGCCGCCATGGCGGCTGGGCACTGGTCATCGATTACAGCGGCGAGACGGCCGGCCGGGCGGCGTCGCTTCAGGCCGTACGCAGCCACCAGGGGGCCAATATTCTCGACCGGCCAGGGGAGACCGACCTCAGCACCCATGTCGACTTCGCAGCCCTTGCGAAGGCCTCGGGCGTCGCCTCCTTCGGGCCGGTCGGCCAGGGGACGTTCCTGCGCGAGCTGGGGATTGCCGAACGCAGCGAGGCGCTGAAGCGCAAGGCGTCGCCAGAGCAGGCGCACGCCATCGATGCGGCATTGGTTCGCTTGATTGCGCCCGATCAAATGGGCACCCTCTTTCGTGTGCTGTCGCTGGGTGACGGCAAGAGCGCTCCACCAGTCGGCTTTTCGGACCTCCCCTCCTCGTCGAACATCCCTTCGGACGCGACATGATCCTCGCCAAGACGCTCGCCGACCTCGACGGGGTGCAGCACCGTTTCTTCACGCGCCAGGGTGGCGTCAGCGCCGGGCTCTATTCGTCGCTGAACTGTGGCTATGGCTCCGCCGACCCGCCGGAAAACGTACGGGAGAACCGCCGCCGTGTGGCCGAGCATTTCGGTCTCGGCGAACCCGACCTTCAGACCGTGCATCAGATCCATTCGACCGAAGTGCTGACCGTCGCCGACGATCGATGGAGTTCGCCCGGCGCCCCCAAGGCCGACGGGCTGGTCACGGATCGCCCCGGCGTGGTGCTGGGCGTCCTGGCGGCGGACTGCGCGCCGGTGCTGATGGCCGACAACGACGCCGGCGTGATCGGCGCCTGCCATGCCGGCTGGAAAGGTGCGCTGGGCGGTGTCGCCGACGCGACCATCGCCGCCATGGAGAAGCTCGGCGCCAAACGCGAACGTATCCAGGTCGCCGTCGGCCCCTGCATCGGACGGGCCTCCTACGAAGTGGGTCCCGAATTTCCCAGTCCGTTCGTGGCTCAGGACAAGGGCAACGCTGCCTTCTTCCGCGACGCCGATCGCGCCGGCCACTTCATGTTCGACCTGCCGGGCTATCTCGTGCATCGCATTGCGCGCACCGGCGTCTCGGTGACGGCAACGGGTCACGATACTCTCTCTTCAACTGATGATTTCTTCAGTTATCGTCGCAACACCCTCCAGGGCGTGCGCGACTATGGGCGCGGGCTCTCGGCGATCGCGCTCAGGAGCTGACGTGCCTTACCTGATCATCCTGGTGTTCTTGTGCCTGCTCGGGGTGGTCGCGACATGCGCCATGTTGTGACGCTCCTCTGCCTGCTGGCGCTGGCAGCCTGTGCGAGAGTACCCGGACCTTTCGAGCACGACCCCACTCGGGACTCTTACGCTCGCCCCCGGGTCGACAAGGCCGAGGTGGCAATCGCCCCCCCGCGCAACATGCCGCCGCAGATGGGCCAGCGCGTTGCCGCGACCCTGGCGATGGAGCTGCAATCCTACGGCATCGTCGCCTCGGTGGCGCCCGCCGACGCGCCGATCCAGGTCGACGGCGTGATGAGCACGCGCGACGCCGACATGTCGATCGAGGTTCAGGTCGACTGGCGCGTCGTCGGCCGGCCGCGCACCGACGAGCCGGCCACGGTCAAGACGCGGGCGCGACCGGAGGACTATGCAGAACAGAACGAGCGGCTGATCTCACGCATGGCTCAACAGGCGGCACCCAGGGTCGCGACGTTGATCGGCAAACCGCCGAACTTCGTTCCCCGCGCGCCGGGGCAGGTGGCGGCCGGCATCACCATTCCTTACGAATTCCCCTCCGACCCCGCAGCCGATGGCACCGCCGCAGCGGCCGAGGCCGCAGCCGCCACTGGAACGCAGCCCACAACGGCCCCCGTTCCCACGAAACCCGTGGAGCAGCAGGTCAAGGTGATGGTGGCAGCGGTGACCGGTGCCCCGTCGGACGGCAATCGCCAGCTCTATTCCGGCATGCGCCGGGCGCTGGGCTCGAGCAAAATCGTAATCGTCGACGCCGCTGCCGAAGATGTCTTCACGGTCGCCGGCACGGTCAGCTTGACGCCGATTGATGACCGCACGGGCAAACTCGTCGTCAGATGGGTGCTGAAGGATCCTGCCGGCAAGGTCGTCGGCGACATCGAGCAGGCCAACCCGGTGCCGCTTGCCGCTGCGCGCGGTTCTTGGGCTGGATTCGGCGACATTGTCGCCTCCGCTGCGTCCGAAGGCGTGCTCGAACTGCTCGAAAAGGCGATCAACCGCCCGCGCTGACGTTGCTGACGTCTGTTTCATCTTCGTAAATCGGCTTGTCAGAGGGGGGTTCCGGACTGCTACTGTCCGCGCGGGGAGGCGCGACCCTTGCAGGCCCAGAATTTGCAAGCGTCGCTCCCAAGACAGGGAGTTTGGACAATATGTTTTCTTTCAAGAAGTCAGCTCTGGCGCTCGTCGCCGCGGCTGGTGCAACTGCATTGCTGACGGCTGCACCCGTACAGGCGCAGACCATCAAGGCCGTGATGCATTCGGACGTGAAGATCCTCGATCCGATCTGGACCACTGCCTACATTCAGCGCAACCACGGCTACATGGTGTGGGACACGCTCTTCGCGATGGACGAGAAGTTCGACGTGAAGCCGCAGATGGTCGACAAGTGGGAGGTCTCGCCCGACAAGCTCACGTGGACCTTCACGCTGCGCGACGGTCTCGAATGGCACGACGGCAAGCCCGTCACGACCGAAGACTGCATCGCCTCGATCAAGCGCTGGGCCGCCCGCGATTCGATGGGCCAGAAGATGATGGCCTCGGTCGAAGGCATGGAAGCCGTCGACGCCAAGACTTTCAGGATGAAATTCAAGGAGCCCTACGGTCTGGTGCTCCAGTCGCTCGGCAAGCCGTCATCGAACGTGCCGTTCATGATGCCGAAGAAGACGGCAGAGACCGACCCGATGCAGCAGATCAAGGTCGAGGACGTGATCGGCTCGGGCCCGTTCATCTTCAAGGCCGACGAATGGAAGCCCGGCGAGAAGATCGTCTACGTCAAGAACGCCAAGTACAAGCCGCGCGCTGAGCCGCCTTCGGGCCTGGCCGGTGGCAAGGTCGTCAAAGTCGATCGCGTCGAATGGGTCTGGATCCCCGACGTCCAGACGCAGGTCGGCGCTCTGCAGAACGGCGAGATCGACATGATCGAATCGCCTGGCCATGACCTCCTGCCGATCCTGGCCAAGGACAAGAACATCAACCTGTTCAACGGCAATCCGACCGGCAACCAGTACACCTTCCGGTTCAACAGCACGGCCAAGCCCTTCGATAACGCGAAGATCCGCCATGCCGTGTTCGTCGCCTTCGCCCAGGACGACTTCCTCAAGGCCACGATCGGCGATCCGCAGTGGTTCAAGGTCTGCAAGGCGCCGTTCGTCTGCGGCACGCCGCTCGCCACCGACGTCGGCATGGCCGACGTGCTGAACGGCAACGCCGCCAAGGCCAAGCAGATCCTCACCGAAGCAGGCTATGACGGCACGCCGATCGTGCTGATGCAGTCGACCGATCTTCAGGTTCTCACCAACCTGGCGCCGGTTGCCAAGCAGCAGATGGAGCGGGCCGGCTTCAAGGTCGACATGGTGTCGATGGATTGGCAGACGCTGGTCTCCCGCCGCGTGAAGAAGGACCCGCCGAGCCAGGGCGGCTGGCACGCCTTCCTCACCTCCTGGGTGGCCGCAGACATCCTGAACCCGGTCATGGCCGGCTTCTTCAACGCCTCGTGCGACAAGGCCATGTTCGGCTGGCCGTGCGACGCGACGATCGAGAAGTTCCGCGATCAGTTTGCCAAGGAAACCGATCCGGCCAAGCAGAAGCAGATCGTCGACGATCTGCAGAAGTATTGGGTCGATCACCCGACCCATATCAATGTCGGCCAGTGGTACTCGCCGATCGCGCGCCGCAACAACATCGAGGGCAACGTCATCGCTCCGGCCCCGGTGTTCTGGAACATCAGCAAGAAGTAGCGGGGCTCGCGCGCGGGGCACCTGCCCCGCGCGCCCATCGATGAAGGTGGGCCGGGGGGCCTGCCTTTCTCAATGGGGAGAGAAACCCGGAGGGGGCGCTATGAAACAGGTGTTTAGGCGTACGCTCGCGGCACTGACCGCAGGCACTATTCTTACCGGCGCGTTTGTCACGAGTACGAGTCCGGCACTGGCCCAGGGCAAGGTCCTGAAGTTTGTGCAGAACGGCAATCTGACGATTCTCGACCCGATCTGGACCACGGCCTACGTCACACGCAACCACGGCTACTTCATCTACGATACGCTGTTCGCGTCGGACGAGAACAATGCGGTCAAGCCGCAGATGGTCGACAAGTACGAAGTCTCGCCGGACAAGACGGTGTGGACCTTCACTTTGCGCGACGGCCTCGAATGGCACGACGGCAAGCCCGTCACCTCCGAGGATTGCATCGCCTCGATCAAGCGCTGGGGCGCGCGCGATGCCATGGGCCAGAAGCTCATGGACTTCGTGAAGGAGTTCAAACAGGTCGACGACAAGACCTTCCAGATGGTGCTGAAGGAGCCATACGGCCTGGTGCTCGACTCGCTCGGCAAGCCGTCCTCGCAAGTGCCCTTCATGATGCCGAAGAAGGTCGCCGAGACCGATCCGTTCAAACAGATCGACAGCCAGATCGGCTCCGGCCCCTTCATCTATGTCAACGCCGAGTCCAAGCCCGGCGAAAAGCACGTCTACATCAAGAACCCGAAGTACAAGCCGCGCGCCGAGCCGGCCTCGGGCCTGGCCGGCGGCAAGGTCGTCAAGGTCGACCGCGTCGAGATCATCGAGATGCCGGACACCCAGCAGCAGGTGAACGCCATCATCGCGGGCGAAATCGACTTGATCGAGCAGCCGCCGCACGACCTGATCCCGGTGCTGAAGAAGGACAAGGGCGTGAAGCTGGTCGATTGGAACCCGCTCGGCCACCAGTTCATCATCCGTTTCAATCACCTGGTTAAGCCGTTCGACAATCCCAAGGTCCGCCAAGCGGCACTGCTTGCGATGCGGCAGGAGGATTATCTCAAGGCCACGGTCGGCGAGCCGGAATATTACAAAGTCTGCTCCGCGGCATTCGTCTGTGGCACGCCCAATGCATTCGACGCGCCCAATGGTCTTCTCGTGAAACCTGACTTCGAGAAAGCAAAGGCGCTTCTCAAGGAAGCCGGCTACGACGGCACGCCCATCGTGCTGATGCAGTCGACGACCTTGCCGGTGCTCACCAACACGGCGCCTGTGACCAAGTCGCTGCTCGAACAGGCCGGCTTCAAGGTGGACATGCAATCCATGGACTGGCAAACGCTGGTCACGCGTCGCACCAAGAAGGAGCCTCCTGCACAGGGCGGCTGGAACGTGTTCCATACCTTCTCGGTCGCTGCGGACATCCTGAACCCGATCTCGACCTCCTACATGGTGGCGCAGGGCGACAAATCGTGGTTCGGCTGGCCAACCGATCCGGTTATCGAGAAGCTGCGCGATGACTATTCAAAGGAAACCGATCCTGTGAAGAATAAGGCACTGGCCAAGGCCGTGCAGGACCGGGCATTGGAGACGGCGCAGTACGGCTGGATCGGCCAGTGGTACGGCCCAGGCGCGTCACGCGCCAACATCAGCGGCTGGCTGAAAGCGCCGGTGCCGGTGATGTGGAATGTAGAGAAGAAGTGACGGCAACCTAGTTGCCGTCATCTTGGGCGAAGCGAAGGAACTCCTTTTGCTTCGCTCGGGGTGACTCATAGAGGGAAAATGCTCGATTTCATTGCCCGTCGTTTGATCTCCATCATCCCCGTGCTTGCGGTGGTGGCGATCTTTGTCTTCCTCATGCTGCGATTGACGCCCGGTGATCCGGCAGCGGTGATCGCCGGCGACAATGCCACCTCCGACCAGATCGCCGATATCCGCGAGAAGCTCGGCCTCAACGAACCGATATGGACGCAGTTCGCCATCTGGATCGGCGACATCCTCCAAGGCAAGTTCGGCGAAAGCTACTTCTTCAAGAAGACCGTGGCCGAACTGATCGCCCAGCGCGTCGAGCCGACGCTCGCCCTGGCGCTGTGCACGCTGGTCTTCGCGGTCTGCCTCTCGGTGCCGATCGGCGTAATGGCGGCCTATCGCCAGGGTTCGCTGTTCGACCGCGTCGTCATGGGCTTCTCGGTCCTGGGCTTCTCCGTGCCAGGCTTCGTCATCGGCTACTGCCTCATTTATATTTTTGCCATCGAGCTCGGCTGGCTGCCCGTACAGGGCTATGTCCGCATTGGCGTCAATTTCTGGCAGTTCGCGGAGCGCATGGTCCTACCATCGCTTACCCTGTCGGTGGGCTTCGTGGCGCTGATCTCGCGCATTACGCGCGCTTCCGTGCTCGAAGTGCTGAACGAGGATTATATCCGTACCGCCCGCGCCAAGGGCTTGAGCAACCGCGTCGTGCTGATGCGCCACGCGCTGCGCAACGCGGCGGTTCCGATCCTGACCGTCATCGGCCTCGGCATCGCCATCCTGATGGGCGGCGCGGTGGTGACGGAAAGTGTCTTCGGCCTGCCTGGTCTGGGACGCCTCACCGTAGAAGCGGTGCTGAGCCGCGACTTCCCGACCATCCAGACCGTCATTCTTCTCTTCTCCGTAGTCTACGTCGTGATCAACCTCTTGATCGACATCAGCTACACCCTGTTCGACCCGAGGATCCGGTATTGAGCGCGATCACTGAAGAAGTCGTCGATTCTGCCTCGATTGCGGCAGCGTCGACCAAGCGCAAGAGCCTCTGGCTCGTTGCTATCCGCAACCCGAACGTGATCTTCGGCGGCGTCATCCTGCTCGCCATGATCTTGATCGCCCTGCTGGCGCCGTTCCTCGGCACCGTCGACCCGACCCGCATCGATCCGGCGGCGCGCAACAAGAAGCCCGGCACCGAGATCACCATGCGTCTCGACGACGGCACGACCGTCAAGCGCGTGGCGATCATGGGCACCGACAGCCTGGGCCGCGACGTCTACAGCCGCGTGCTCTACGGCACGCGCGTCTCGCTGGCGGTCGGCATCTCCGTCGCCATCGCCGCCGTCGCCATCGGCGTCGTGATCGGCCTGGTCTCCGGCTATGTGAGGTGGGCCGACGGCATCATCATGCGCATCATGGATGGATTGATGGCGATTCCGGGCATATTGCTCGCGATCGCCTTGGTCTCGATCTGGCGCGCCGGCCTGATAACCGTGGTCTTCGCCATCGTCGTCCCAGACGTACCACGCGTCGTTCGTCTCGTACGTTCGATCGTGCTGACAGTGCGCGAAGAGCCTTACGTCGAGGGCGCGATCTCGGTCGGCACGCCGACCTGGACGCTGATGTTCCGCCACATCCTGCCCAATACCATCGCGCCGTTGATCGTGCAGGGCACCTTCCTGGCGGCCGCCGCGATCCTCACCGAAGCGGCGCTCTCCTTCCTGGGTATCGGCATCCCGCCGGAAATCCCCAGCTGGGGCAACATCATGGCCGAGGGCCGCACGCTGTTCCGCGTGTTCCCGCACAACATCCTCTATCCCGGCATCTTCCTTGCCTTGACGGTGCTGGCCATCAACATCATGGGCGACGGTCTGCGCGACACGCTCGATCCGAAGATGAGCAAGAAAGTCTGATGTCGACAGCAGCGAAGAAGCCAGTCCTCGAAGTCCGCAACCTGAGCGTCGCCCTGCCAGCCGGTGGCGACCGCGTTCATGCCGTCGAGAAGGTAAACTTCACCGTCAATCCGGGCGAGATCGTCTGCCTTGTCGGTGAATCGGGCTCGGGCAAGTCGGTCATCGCCTTCACGGTGATGGGCCTGCTCGCCAAGGCGCTGAAGCCGACCTCGGGCGAGATCCTGCTCGAGGGCGAGAACATCCTGACCGCCGACGAGACACGCCTGCGCGAGCTGCGTTGCACGCGCATGTCGATGATCTTCCAGGAGCCGATGACGGCGCTGAATCCGGTCATGACCTGCGGCGAGCAGATCGACGAGGTGTTGCGCACGCACACCAGCCTCGACAACGCCCAGCGCAAGGCCAAGATCATCGCCATCCTCACGCGCGTGAAGCTGCCGGAGCCGGAGCGCATCTACGCTTCCTATCCGCACCAGCTCTCGGGCGGCCAGCGCCAGCGCATCATGATCGCCATGGCGCTGGTGCTCGATCCGGTTCTGCTGATCGCCGACGAGCCGACGACGGCGCTCGACGTGACGACGCAGGCCGAGATCCTGAAGCTGATTGCCGAACTTCAGGACGGCCAGGGCACGGGCGTGCTGTTCATCACCCACGATTTCGGCGTCGTCGCCGAGATCGCCCATCGCGTCGCCGTGCTGCGTTGGGGCGAACTCGTCGAGATGGGGCCGACCGAGCAGATCCTGTCGAAGCCTGTCCAGGCCTACACCAAGATGCTGATCTCCTCGGTGCCGTCGATCCATCCGGCCCATCGAGGCGTGCGCAAGGACGGCGTCACCGTGCTGCGCACCGAGAAGCTCGGCAAGACGTACTCGGGCTCGGGCTTCTTCCAGAAGGCACGCGTGGTCAAGGCGGCAGTCGATGTCGACCTCGACATCCGCCGCGGCGAAACGCTGGGCATCGTGGGCGAGTCCGGCTCGGGCAAGTCGACGGTGGCGCGTTGCATCGCCCGCTTGATCGACCCGACCGAAGGCAAGGTGTTCCTGGGCGATACCGAGATCGGCAAGATTTCGGCCGGCAAGCTGCGTCCGCACCGCCGGCGCGTGCAGATCGTGTTCCAGGACCCGTATCGCTCGCTCAATCCCCGTATCACCGTCGGCGATTCGATCATCGAAGGTCCGATGAACTTCGGGTTGAGCCGCAGTGAGGCGATGGCGCGCGCCCGCAAGCTGATGGAAACCGTGCGCCTCGATCCCAACGCGCTCGACCGTTTCCCGCATCAGTTCTCGGGAGGCCAACGCCAGCGCATCTGCATCGCCCGGGCGCTCGCCATGGAACCCGAGCTGCTGATCGCCGACGAGGCGGTGTCCGCGCTCGACGTGTCCGTGCAGAAGCAGGTGCTGGAACTGCTCGACGAGATCCGCAAGCGACTGAACCTCGCCGTGCTGTTCATCACGCACGACCTGCGCGTCGCGGCCCAGATCTGCGACTATGTCGCCGTGATGAGCCAGGGCCGCGTCGTCGAATACGGCGCCGCCGAGCAGGTCTTCGAGCAGCCCAAGCACGACTACACCAAGTCCCTGTTCGCCGCCGCGCCTGGCCGCAACTGGGAATTCGGCAAGTTCGCCGCGGCCTGAAACGACAAAAGGGGAAGCCGAAAGGCTTCCCCGTCCGATCCAGGCGTCGCGCGGCGAAGGCGATTTACGCCAGCGCAAATCCCTCGTAGCCGTTCTTCACCACCGTCTCGCAAGCCTGGATGTAGGCCGGCAGCCCGCCGATGTACGGCATGAAGACTCGCGGCTTGCCGGGGATGTTGGCGCCGACATACCAGGAGCTGCAGGTCGAACGCAGCGTGATGTTCGATACGTCGCCGACATGGCCGACCCAGGCTTCCTGCGCCTGAGGCTCGGGCTCGATCACGGTCTTGCCCTTGGCCCGCACCGCCTCGAGACAATCGGCGATGAAGTCGACATGCTGCTCGATGGAGGGAAGCATGTTGGTCAGCACCGAGGGGCTGCCCGGCCCTGTGATCATGAAGAGATTGGGGAAGCCAACGACCGTGAGCCCGAGATAGGTCTTCGGCCCCTCGTTCCACTTCTCCTTCAGGCTGACGCCGCCACGCCCCCGGAAATCGACCTTGAGCAGCGCGCCGGTCATGGCATCGAAGCCCGTCGCCAGCACCAGACAATCGAAGGCGTAGTCCTGCCCCTTGGCCCGCACGCCGGTAGCCGTGACGCGTTCGATGGGCTCGTCGCTGATGTCGACCAGAGTGACATTCGGTCGGTTGAAGGTCGCCCAATAACCCGTGTCGACACACAGCCGTTTGCAGCCGATGATGTTCTTCGGGACCAGCGCCTCGGCCGTCTTCGGATCCTTGACGACCTGATGGACCTTGGCGCGTACGAAGTCGGCCGCCAGCTTGTTGGAATCGTCGTTCAGCAGCAGGTCGGAGAAGGACGCCATGAAGCCCAGTCCACCGTAGTCCCAGCGGGCCTGAAATTCGCGGTTGCGATCGGCCTCGGGCGTCTCGACAGCCGAGCCAGGATTGATCGTGAAATCGATACCGGCAGGCTTGGTCTTGGCGCGCTTGCGCATCTCGGGATAGCTCGCCTTGATCTCGCTCACATAGGTCGGATCGAGCGGCTTGTTGTGCGCCGGCACTGTGTAGTTGGCGGTACGCTGGAACACCGTGAGATGCTTGGCCTGTTCGGCCATGATCGGAATCGACTGGATCGCCGAGGAGCCGGTGCCGATCACGCCCACCGTCTTGCCGGTGAAATCGACGGCTTCGTGCGGCCAGTTGCCGGTGTGATAGGTCGGCCCCTTGAAATCCTCGAGGCCTGGAATCTTGGGAGTGTTGGGTGAGGAGAGGCAGCCCATGGCCGTGATGACGAAGCGCGCCGCGACCTTGTCGCCCTTGTCTGTCTCGACCCGCCACAGGTTCGCCGCTTCGTCGAAAGTGGCCTTGGTGATGCGTGTCTCGAACTTCATGTCGCGACGCAGATCGAAGCGGTCGGCGACGTGATTAGCGTAGCGCAGGATCTCGGGCTGGGTGGCGTAGCGCTCCGACCATTCCCACTCCTGCTCCAGCTCCGGCGAGAACTGGTAGGAGTATTGGACGCTTTCGACATCGCAGCGCGCGCCGGGATAGCGGTTCCAGTACCAGGTACCGCCGACGCCATTGCCGGCCTCGAATACGCGTGCCGTGAAGCCCTTCTGGCGCAACCGGTGCAGCATATACATACCGCCGAAACCCGCGCCGATGATCACCGCATCGAAATCGACCGACATACGTCCTCCGGGAACAGTGAGACTGAGGACAACTTTAGTGCGACAGGGGGCGTGACCGCGCAAGCCTTCCTGTGCCACGACTTCGGTCGAGGAATTGAAGGGAGAAACTGGTTCGATGGCCGACGGCGCCTACCCGGCAAGCTGGTATGCCGCCACGCGAGACGCCGCCCCCGAACGGCCACCTCTCGCGGCGCATGGCGAAGCCGATGTTGCCATCGTCGGCGGCGGCTTTGCCGGCCTGCATGCCGCCCGACTGCTTGCCCTGCAGGGCAAGCGCGTGGTGCTGCTCGAACGCCGCCGCATTGGCTGGGGCGCCTCGGGACGCAACGGCGGCTTTGTCGGACCGGGCTATGCGGCACGCTCGGGCGTGCTGATCGACAAGCTCGGGATCGACCATACGCGGCGGCTGTATGCCCAGTCGCGGCGCGGCGTCGAAATTGTCCGCGAGGCGATCCAGGCCTTCGACCGACCTGGCATCCTCATGGGCTCCCGCAAGCTCAGTGTCGCCCGCACCGATCAGGGCCCCGACTTTGCCGACCGCACACGCCGCCTCGCCGAGCAGCTCGGCGCCAGCTTCGAGCCGTGGAGCGTGGCAGAGGCACAAGCAAAGCTCGATACTGCACGCTACTACCAGGCGATCCACGATCCGACGTCGTTCCACATTCATCCATTGAACTTCGTATTGGCGTTGGCTGCCGATATTGAACGGCTCGGCAGCCGCCTCCACGAAGGCACGGAAGCAACCAGCCTCGGGCGCAAAGGCGACCGCTGGGTGCTCCACTCGGCACACGGTTCGGTGACGGCGCGTCACGTCGTGCTGGCCGGCAATGCCGACCTCGGCCGCGTACAGCCGCGCATCGCCAGCGCCGTGTTGCCCGTAGCGACCTACGTCGCAGTGACAGAAAAGATCGGCCCCAAACTCGGCGAAGCGATCCGCTGGGCAGGTGCGATCTCCGACACACGCCGCGCCGGCGACTACTACCGGGTCGTCGATGGCGACCGGCTGTTGTGGGGCGGCCGCATCACCACCGACACGCGCGAGCCGCCGCGGCTGCGCGAGATGATGCGGGGCGACATTCTCTCCGTCTATCCGCAGCTCGGCGACATCCGTATTGCCTATGCCTGGCCGGGCACCATGGGCTACGCGCCGCACAAGATGCCTCAGGTCGGCGAGATCGAACCCGGCCTCTGGGTCTGCTCCGCCTTCGGCGGGCACGGGCTCGCCCAGACAGCGGCCGGAGCGGATGCAGTAACATCGGGCATCTTGGGAGATGCTTCCAAGTGGCAGCTGTTCGCCCCCTTCGGCACGAACTGGGCCGGCGGTCCGATTGGCCGGGTCGCTACCCAGCTTGCCTACTGGCATCTCCAGGCGAGTGACTGGTGGGACGAAAAGCGCCAGGCCCAAAACGCGGAGACACTGCGGACATGACCGCCCATGCTTCGACCGTCGACACGATCGGCCAGTCACCGCGACGCCGCGAGGATCAGCGCTTTGTCACCGGCCAGGGCGCCTACCTCGACGATCTTCGCTTCGACCAGCTCGCGCAGGCCGTGGTGCTGCGCTCGCCGCACGCCCATGCACGGATCCGCTCCATCGATGTCGAAGCCGCGCGGCGAGCACCCGGCGTACTGGCGGTGCTGACCGCGACCGACGCAACGGCCGACGGGCTGAAGCCGTTTCGGCCCTATGCCGAGACCAATACGCAGACCGGCGAGCGCTTCGCCTTCGCCCCCCAACCCCTGCTCGCCCAGGACAAGGTCAGGTTCGCCGGTGAACCGGTCGCGCTGGTTGTCGCCGAGACCAAGGCACAGGCGCTCGATGCTGCCGAACTGATCGACGTCGACTACGAAGCGCTGCCCGCGATCACCACGGCCGTAGCAGCCCGGGCCGCCGGGGCACCGCAGCTCGCCGAAGAAATTCCAGCCAACACCTGCCTCGACTGGCGGACCGGCGACATCGCAGGCGCAGAAGCCGCCTTCGCACGCGCGGCCCATGTCGTTTCATTGGCGCTCGGCAATCATCGTGTCGTTACGAATCCCATGGAGCCGCGCGGCGCGGTGGGATCGTTCGATGCTGCGACGGGACGCTACACGCTCCATGTTTCCAGCCAGAACATCCACATCAACCGCACCTTCGTGGCGCGCTCCCTCGGCACCGACGCAAAGAGCGTGCGCTTCGTGGCACCCGATGTGGGAGGCGGCTTCGGCGCCAAGAACTTCGCCTATGTCGAACATGCGCTGATCCTGTGGGCCGCCCGGCGCACCGGCCGCGCGGTCAAGTGGATCGCAAGCCGCAGCGACGTGTTCCTGTCCGACCATGCGGCGCGCGACATGCAGGCCGAAGCCTCGTTGGCGCTCGATGCCGAGGGCCGCTTCCTGGCGCTCAGGATCGCCAGCGTCGCCAATCTTGGCGCCTACATGATCGGCGTCGGCGGTGGCGTGCTCACAAACCAGTACGTTCACCTGCAGGGTTCGGTGTATCGTATTCCGTCGATCGCACTGCATGTCGTGGCGGTCGTCACCAACACCGCACCGATCGGCGTCACGCGCGGGCCGGGTTTCGCCGAGGCCATCAACGTCGTGGAGCGATTGATCGACGAAGCGGCACGACGGACCGGCATCGACTGCGCTGAACTCCGCCGCCGCAACATGGTGCCGCCGCAGGCGATGCCCATGACCAACGCCTTCGGCTTCCAGGTCGATAGCGGCCACTTCGCCGAATCCCTCGAAGCCGCCCTGTCTCGCGCCGACCGAACGGGATTCGTCGAGAGACGAACAGAGAGCGCGGCGCGCGGCCGCCTGCGCGGCCTGGGGTTCGCCTATCACATCAAGGGAACGGGCGGGCCACCGGACGAGAATGTCGATGTCCGGTTCGAAGCCGACGGCACGGTGTCGCTGATCACCGGCACGCAGCATATCGGCCAGGGACACGAAACCACGTTCCCGCAAATGCTGGCCACGCGGCTCGGCGTGGCAAACGAGCGGGTCCGCCTGATCCAGGGCGACACCGACCTCATTCCGGCAGGCGGCGGTCATGGCAGTTCGCGCGCCACCTACATGGGCGGTACGGCGATCTGGCGCGCCTGCGATGAGATCATCGTCAAGGGAACGGCGCTTGCCGCCGAAGCGCTGGAGGCGGCCGAAGCCGATATCCGCTTCGAAAGAGACCACTTCGTCGTTTCCGGGACCGACCGCGCCATCGGCCTGTTCGAGGTGGCGGCGCTGGGACGCGAGAAAGGCAAACCACTCGACACCTTCCACGCCTGGACGCGCGAGCACATGACCTTCCCCAACGGCGCCCATGTCGTGGAAGTCGAGATCGACCGCGACACCGGCCGCGTCGACCTGGTGCGCTACACCGCCGTCGACGACTATGGCGTGCTGGTCAATCCCATGGTGGCGACCGGGCAGGCGCATGGCGCCATGGCACAGGGC
>CALROF020000099.1:0-22668 GCA_943369775.1 Reyranella massiliensis 521 | reverse complement strand
TGGAAGAGATCTCGCGGGACATTGAGCCAACAGAGCGCGCGGAGAGTGGCCCGTCTTCGGAGCCTGTCTGAGTGGTCCCGCCCATTCACACGCCTTTCTACGCCTGAGCACCACGATCGCTTGATTGTTGTTGCGTCGAGTACGTTGCTGCTTCTTCTAATCGACCCCGTTTGGTGACCGCTGCTTGCGGTCCTGCATCCCGGGGCGACGATGACGATCCATTCCTTCCAGGCAGAGGTCATTTCCCGGGGCGCCCGCATGCTGCGCACGGCGCTCGGGCCCGCCATCGCGACCTGGCTCGAAGATCCGTCCGTCGTCGAAGTGATGCTCAACCCCGATGGGCGACTCTGGATCGATCGGCTGTCGACCGGCCTGGTCGAGACGCAGGAGCGTCTGGCAGCCGCCGAGGGTGAGCGCATCGTACGGCTGGTCGCTCACCATGTCGGCGCCGAGGTCCATTCCGCCAGCCCGAGGGTATCGGCCGAGCTGCCCGAGACGGGTGAGCGGTTCGAGGGGCTGCTGCCGCCCGTCGTCGCGGCGCCCACCTTCGCTATCCGTAAACCCGCAGTCGCCGTCTTCACCCTCAACGACTACGCCGCGGCCGGCATCATGACGATGGGCGAGGCGGACGCGCTTCGACGAGCAGTCGCCGACCGCCGCAACATCCTGGTGGCCGGCGGCACCTCGACCGGCAAGACGACGCTCGCCAATGCGCTCCTGGCCGAGGTGGCCAAGACGGACGACCGGGTGGTGCTGATCGAGGACACCCGCGAACTGCAATGCCGCGCTGCCAATCTCGTGGCCTTGCGCACCAAGGATGGCGTGGCGTCGTTGTCCGAGCTGGTCCGCTCCTCGTTGCGGCTGCGGCCCGACCGCATACCGATCGGCGAAGTGCGGGGCGCCGAGGCGCTCGACCTCCTGAAGGCGTGGGGCACCGGCCATCCCGGCGGCATCGGCACCATTCACGCCGGCTCGGCGATCGGATCGTTGCGGCGCCTCGAGCAGCTCATCCAGGAAGCCGTCGTCACGGTGCCGCGCGCCCTGATCGCCGAGACCATCGACCTTATCGCCGTGCTGTCGGGCCGCGGCGACGCACGCCGGCTGACAGAACTCACCCGTGTCGACGGTCTCGGCGCCACCTCGGATTACGCACTCTCAGCTACAGGAGAATCTCAATGACCCGCCTCGCGATACGACAGGCTGCTATGGCGGCTGCAAGCTTGTCCACGGCGCTGCTCGTCCTCTCGTCGACTGCTCATGCGGCGGGTTCCAGCATGCCCTGGGAACAGCCGCTTCAGCAGGTCCTGCAATCGGTGGAAGGACCGGTGGCCAAGATTGTCGCCGTAATCATCATCATCGTCACCGGCCTCACCCTGGCATTCGGCGACAGCTCCGGTGGCTTCCGGCGCCTGATCCAGATCGTGTTCGGTATCTCGATCGCCTTTGCCGCCTCGAGCTTCTTCCTCTCGTTCTTCTCATTCGGCGGCGGGGTCCTCGTCTGATGGCCGAACCCGTTCCCGGTTTCGTGGTGCCGCTCCACCGTGCCCTGACCGAGCCGATCCTGCTGGGCGGGGCACCGCGCTCGATCGCGATCCTCAACGGCACGCTAGCGGCCGCCATCAGCCTGGGGCTGCGCCTGTGGGTCGCGGGCCTGCTGATCTGGCTTATCGGTCACGGATTGGCCGTTTGGGCCGCCAAGCGCGATCCGCTCTTTGTCGAGGTGGTGCGCCGCCACCTGCGCATCCCGGGCCGGCTCGGCGTCTGAGGGGGCTGTCATGATGAATCTCGCCGAATACCGAAACTCCGCCACGCGCCTCGCAGATTTCCTCCCGTGGGCGGCACTGGTTGCTCCCGGCGTCGTCCTGAACAAGGATGGCTCATTCCAGCGGACCGCGCGGTTCCGCGGTCCCGATCTCGACTCCGCGGTGCCAGCGGAACTCGTCGGCGTCGCGGGGCGATTGAACAACGCCCTGCGTCGGCTTGGGTCGGGCTGGGCGCTCTTCGTCGAGGCGCAGCGGTTGCCTGCCAGCGTTTACCCGGCGGGAAGGCTTCCGGACGCGGCCTCAGCGCTGGTCGACGCCGAGCGCAAGGCCGCGTTCGAGGAAGAGGGGGCGCATTACGAGTCGGCCTATTACCTGACCTTTCTCTATCTGCCGCCGGCTTGGGAGTCTGGCGGAGCCGAGCGCTTTCTCTACGAGGGCCGCAATCGCTCCGCGGGAGCGGACGCTCGTGAGATCCTGGCCGGGTTCACCGATCGTACCGAACGGGTGCTCCAACTCCTTGATGGCTTCATGCCCGAGTGCCACTGGCTAGACGACGGCGAGACACTCACCTATCTCCATTCCTGCATCTCCACCCGGCGCCAGCGCGTGCGGGTGCCGGAGGTGCCCATGTATCTCGACGGCCTCCTGTCGGATCAGCCCTTAACCGGTGGCCTGGAGCCGAAGCTCGGCGACTGCCATCTGCGGGTGCTCACGATCGTCGGTTTCCCGGGAACCACCACGCCGGGACTGCTCGACGAACTCAATCGTCTGGCGTTCGCTCACCGCTGGTCGACGCGGGCGATCCTGCTCGACAAGACCGACGCCACCCGGCTGCTGACACGCATCCGCCGTCAGTGGTTCGCCAAGAGGAAGTCCATCGCGGCCATCCTCAAGGAGGTCATGACCAACGAGGCATCGACGCTCGTCGACACCGATGCGCACAACAAGGCCATCGACGCCGATGTAGCGCTCCAGGAGCTTGGTTCGGACGCGGTCGGCGCGGCCTACTGCACGGTGACCGTTACGGTGTGGGACGACGATCCGCGCGTCGCCGACGAACGGCTGCGTCTCGTCGAGAAGGTAATCCAGGGCCGCGACTTCACCTGCATGGTGGAGAAGGTCAATGCCGTCGATGCGTGGTTGAGCTCCCTTCCCGGGCATGCCTACGCCAATGTGCGCCAGCCGCCGGTCTCGACGCTCAACCTGGCGCACATGATCCCGCTGTCGGCGGTCTGGGCGGGGCCGGCGACCGACGAGCATTTCGGTGCGCCGCCGCTGCTTTTCGGCAGGACCGAGGGGGCGACGCCCTTCCGATTCTCCCTGCATGTCGGTGATGTCGGCCATACGCTCGTCGTCGGCCCGACGGGCTCGGGCAAGTCCGTCCTGCTGGCTCTCATGGCTTTGCAGTTCCGGCGCTACGATAAGGCGCAGGTGTTTGCCTTCGACTTCGGCGGTTCCATCCGTGCCGCTGCACTCGCCATGGGTGGGGATTGGCACGACCTCGGCAGCGCGCTCGGCGAAGAGGTGAGGGAGCCCGTCGCCCTCCAGCCGCTGGCGGGGATCGACGATGTCGCGGAGCGGGGCTGGGCGACAGACTGGATTGCCGCCCTCCTGGCCCGCGAGAAGATCGTCCTCACGCCCGAGGTAAAGGACCATGTGTGGTCCGCGCTTGAATCGCTGGCCTCCGCGCCCGAAGAAGAGCGCACCCTGACGGGCCTGTCGGTCCTGTTGCAATCGGCCGCCCTCAAGCGGGCCCTCCAGCCCTACTGCCTGGGAGGCGCCTATGGCCGCTTGCTGGACGCCGAGGCCGAACGGCTCGGCAGTACGTCGGTGCAGGTCTTCGAGACTGAGGGGCTGATCGGCACCGGCGCCGCGGCTGCCGTGCTCGCCTATCTCTTCCATCGGATCGAGGCGCGTCTCGATGGCAGCCCGACCCTGCTGATCGTCGACGAGGGCTGGCTCGCCCTGGACGATGAGGGCTTTGCCGGCCAGCTGCGCGAATGGCTGAAGACCCTACGCAAGAAGAACGCCTCTGTCGTCTTCGCGACCCAGTCGCTGTCAGACATCGACGGCTCCGCCATCGCGCCGGCCATCATCGAGAGCTGTCCGACCCGTCTCTTCCTGCCGAACGAGCGGGCGATCGAGCCGCAGATCACAGACATCTATCGCCGCTTCGGTCTCAATGACCGCCAGATCGAGATTCTCGCTCGGGCAACGCCCAAGCGTGACTACTACTGCCAGTCGCGCCGCGGCAATCGCCTGTTCGAACTCGGCCTGGGCGAGGTCACGCTTGCCCTCACGGCGGCTTCGTCGAAGTCCGACCAGGCTCTCATCGAACGTGTTCTGGGCGAGCACGGTCGTAAGGCTTTCCTGGCCGGCTGGCTTCAGGCGCGCGGCGTGCCGTGGGCTGCCGATCTCATCCCCGACCTCAGCACAGGAGAATCGTCATGACCTCTCTCCGTGGTTACGGCGTTACGCTCGCAGCCATACTCGCCCTCTCCGGCAGTGCGCTCCCGGCTTCGGCGCAGATGCACGTGTTCGATCCCACCAATTACTCCCAGAACCTGCTGACCGCGGCGCGGACGCTCGAGCAGGTCAACAATCAGATCCTGTCGCTGCAGAACGAAGCGCAGATGCTGATCAACCAGGCGCGCCATCTCACGAGCCTGCCATACTCCTCCCTGCAGCAGCTTCAGCAGTCCATCGGGCGGACCCGCCAACTGCTGAGCCAGGCGCAGAACATCGCCTACGACGTCCAGCAGATCGATCGGGCGTTCTCGACGACCTATGCGCCGGCGTCGGAGAACCAGTCCGCCCAGTCGCTGATCGCCAATGCCCGGACACGTTGGGAGAACTCCGTGGTGGGCCTGCAGGATGCGCTGCGCATCCAGGCGACCGTTGTCGGCAACCTCGACACCAACCGTTCAGAACTGTCCGCGCTCGTCGATGCCAGCCAGGGCGCTGCAGGGGCACTGGAGGCGGCGCAGGCCGGTAACCAGCTCGTTGCCCTTCAGGCGCAGCAGCTCGCCGACCTCACAGCGACGGTCGCTGCGCAGGGGAGGGCCCAGAGCCTCGAGGCGGCCGCGCGGGTGGCCGCCCAGGACCAGGCGAGGGAGCAGCTTCGCCGCTTCCTCGCGCCCAACGGGGGCTATCAGCCGTCGACCGTTCGCATGTTCCACGAATGAGCCTGCCGTGTGGGCAGAAGGCACGGAGTGAAAGCCGATGGGCGGCACAGGCGTTATCGACCGGTTCCTCGAAGTCTTTACCAGCTACATCGACAGCGGCTTCGGGTTGCTGGGCAGCGAAGTGGGCTTCCTGGCCGCCACCCTGGCCGCCATCGACCTGACACTGGCCGCGCTGTTCTGGGCCTGGGGCAGGGACGAGGATGTCATCGCCCGGCTCGTGAAGAAGACCCTGTTCATCGGTGTCTTCGCCTATCTCATCGGTAACTGGAACAGCCTCGCCCGCATCGTGTTCGAGAGCTTCGCCGGCCTTGGCCTGAAGGCCTCCGGCACCGGCCTGTCGGCGGCGGATTTTCTGCGACCGGGGCGGGTCGCTCAGGTCGGCCTCGATGCCGGACGGCCCCTCCTGGAGTCGATTTCGGGACTGATGGGCTACATCAGCTTCTTCGAGAACTTCATCCAGATCGTGGTGCTGCTGTTCGCCTGGATCGTGGTGCTGCTCGCCTTCTTCATTCTCGCCGTTCAGCTCTTCATCACCCTGATCGAGTTCAAGCTGACGACGCTCGCCGGATTCGTGCTGATCCCCTTCGGATTGTTCAGCAAGACGGCCTTTCTGGCCGAGCGGGTGCTGGGCAATGTCGTGTCCTCCGGCGTGAAGGTGCTGGTGCTGGCGGTCATCGTCGGCATCGGCTCGACGCTCTTCTCCCAGTTCACCTCGGGCACCGGCGCCCAGCCCTCCATCGAGGATGCCATGGCGCTGGTGCTGGCCTCCCTGGCCCTGCTGGGCCTCGGCATCTTCGGACCCGGCATAGCCAACGGCATCGTCTCGGGCGGACCCCAGCTGGGAGCCGGTTCGGCGGTCGGGACCGGGTTGGCAGCCGGTGGGCTTGCTGCCGCCGGCGGAGCCCTCGCGACCGGCGGTGCGAGCGCGCTGGCCGGGGCCGCGGGCGCGGCCGCCCGCGGCTCTGCGGCCTTGGCAGGTGGCGCCGCGACTGCCTACCGCGCCGGTGGTCTGTCCGGCGTAACCGGGGCGGGCGCATCTGCGGCGGCCAGCCCGCTCCGCCGGGCGGCCGAAAGCGTTTCGAGCAGCTTTGCCGCCGGCGGGCGCGCAGCCGCCGGCGGTGCCGAGCCCGGCACTTCGGCGGCTCCGCCAGACGCGCCTCCCGCCTGGGCGCGGCGCATGAGGCGGAGCCAGGCCGCCAGTCACGGGGCTTCCGCCGCCACGCACGCGATCCGCTCCGGCGATCACGGTGGTGGCGGCTCCTCCATCGACCTTTCTGAAGGGAACCATTGATGTTCAAGCGTTCATCCGTCCGTTATGGCCACACACCGGTGCCGGAGACGCCCTACCAGAAGGCAGCGCAAGTCTGGGACGACCGGATTGGTTCCGCGCGCGTGCAGGCCAGGAACTGGCGCCTGATGGCGTTCGGCTGCCTCGTGCTGTCGGCCGGCCTGGCGACAGCGCTCGTCTGGCAATCGGCGCGGGGGACGATCACGCCCTGGGTTGTCCAGGTCGACAGGCTCGGCCAGGCGCAGGCGGTCGCCCCGGCCGATGCCTCCTATCGGCCGACCGATCCGCAGATCGCCTTTCATCTTGCGCGCTTCATCGAGGACGTGCGCGGGCTGCCGTCCGACGCGGTCGTACTGCGCCAGGGCTGGCTGCGGGCATACGAGTTCACGACGGATCGCGGCGCCGCAGCCCTCAACGACTATGCTCGCCGCGCCGATCCCTTCGCCAAGCTCGGCAAGATGCAGGTCTCCGTCGAGGTCTCGAGCGTCATACGGGCATCGCCGGAGAGTTTCCGGGTGGCCTGGACCGAGCGCCGCTACGAAAGCGGCCAGCTCGCCGCCACCGAGCGCTGGACCGCCATCCTCACCATCGTGATCGAACCGCCACGCGACGCCGATCGCCTGCGCAAGAATCCCCTCGGCGTATTCGTCAACGCCATCAGCTGGTCGAAGGAGCTCGCACAATGAAGTACCGCAGCATGCGGCCAGCCCTCTTCGTCTCCCTGCTGGCGGTCACCGGATGCGCATCCACCAAGCCGCCGCAGATCAGTTACGACGCGAGCGTGCCGCCGCTTCCGGTGGCCGCCGCGCCTGTCGAGGATCCGCCGCCGCGGCCTCTGCATGTTCCACCGGCCTGGACGCCGGCGCGGGGAGGACCGGCGGATGCGAAGGATCCGGTGGGGCGCGTGGAGGCCGCCAATGGCGCCGCCCGCATTGAGCCTCGCCGCGAGGGCTACTTCAACGCCGTGCAGGTGTTTCCGTATAGCCCGGGGGCCCTCTATCAGGTCTACGTCGCGCCTGGACAGGTCACCGACATCGCCCTGGAGCCTGGCGAGCAACTGACCGGCTCAGGCCCGGTGGCGGCGGGCGACACGGTACGCTGGATCATTGGCGACACCGAGAGCGGTAACGGCGATACGCGGCGGGTCCACATCATGGTCAAGCCGACCCGTCCTGCCATCGAGACCAACCTTGTGGTCAACACCGACCGGCGCACCTATCTCATTGAGCTGCGAGCGCACGAGCGACCCTATATGCCCTCGGTCGCCTGGTTCTACCCGGAGAGCCGCGGCAAGAGCCTTCGCGCTCTGCCGCCGGTGCCGGTTCTCCCTGAGATCGCCCAGCGCCGGTACCGATACTCGATCGAGGGTGACAAGCAGCCCTGGCGTCCGGTCAATGCCTACGACGATGGGCGCAAGGCCTATGTCGAGTTCTCGCCCGGCATCGTGCAGGGCGAGATGCCGCCTCTCTTCGTCGTCGGCGCGGACGGCAAGCCGGAGCTCGTCAACTCCCGTGCATACGCCAACGTCCTGATCGTCGACCGCCTGTTTGCCGCCGCCGAATTGCGACTGGGCGGCGAGAGCCAGTCGATCGTCCGGATCGTGCGCACGGACGGAAGGCCGCAACGATGACCGATCAGTCGCTGTCGGATTCCACACAATCGACGACCGCTCAGCCCTTTAGGCTGCGTTCGGAGGGCCCTCGTGTCACTCGTCTGTCGCGCACTGTGCTGATTGGCGGAACGGCGCTGGGCCTGATCATGGTCTGCGGCGCTGTGCTGTGGGCTTTGCAGAGCAACCGGCTGCGTGGCGTCGCGCCGCAAGAACTCTACACCACCGACCGGCCGCGCGTGGCTGACGGTCTGGCGGCGCTGCCGCGCGACTACACCGGCGTTCCTCGGGATGTCCCGCCGCTCGGGCCGCCGCTGCCGGGCGATCTCGGCCGGCCGATCGTGGCAGCCCAAGGTCAAGCCGCCCCATCCTCGCCCGACGCCGAGCAGCAGCGCCGGGCTCAGGAGACGGAAGCGGCCCGTGTCAGCCGCCTGTTCGCGCCCGGCAATCGTCAGACCCAGCCTGGTGCCGCAAGTATTCCTCCGTCTCAGTCATCAATTTCGGCAGCCGCGTCGGCGACCGATGAAGCCTCGATCCAGAATGGACAGGACCGCAAGCTTGCCTTCATGAATGCGCCTGCCGATCGGAAGACGACGAGTCCTGATCGTCTGGTGCCGCCTGCTTCGCCGTTTGTGCTGCAGGCCGGCGCTGTCATTCCCGCGGCCCTCATCACCGGCCTTCGATCCGACCTGCCGGGACAGATCACCGCACAGGTGACGGAGAACGTCTATGACACGCCCACTGGCGGCGCGTTGCTGATTCCTCAAGGGGCACGCCTGATCGGCATCTACGACAGCCAGGTAACCTTCGGCCAGTCGCGTCTTCTTCTGGTCTGGACGCGGTTGCTTCTGCCCAATGGCTACTCGATCGTGCTCGAGCGCCAACCCGGGGCCGATTCCAGTGGGCAGGCCGGTCTGGAAGACGGCGTCGACCATCACTGGGGCTCTCTGTTCAAGGCCGCCCTTCTTTCCACCATCCTGGCGGTCGGCACCGAACTGGGCTCGGACCAGAACGACAGCGATGTCGTCCGTGCCTTGCGCCGTGGTGCGGGCGACACGCTGAATCAGGCCGGGCAGCAAGTGGTGCGGCGCAACCTCAACATCCAGCCGACCCTGACCATCCGCCCTGGTTATCCAGTCCGGGTGATCGTGACGCGCGATCTCGTGATTCAGCCTTATCGAGGATAGGAGAAACGTCATGTCCAAGCTCAAGCTCGGTGCCATTTTGGATGAGAAGCCTGTGAAGCTGACGGTGGACTTGCCGGCGGCCATCCACCGGGATCTCATTGTCTACGCCGATACGCTCGGCCGTGAAACGGGGCAGACGATCGATCCAGCCAGGCTCGTGGGACCGATGTTGGCTCGGTTCATGTCGGCCGATCGAGCCTTTGCCAAAGCCCGACGTTCGGCAAAAGTTTCCGCGCAGAAAATGGACGCTAGGTGAGGGTGGTTGGATGGTGCGTTTGCCGAAGTGTTTCCAGGAATCGGGCAAGAGCCGGGTTTCGGTTGTGCTCCTCCCAGCATGCCGTGAAGGTGATGTGGCTGGGGCCCGACGCATCGCGAAGATCGCGAAAGCGGACGCCGGTGTAGGCAAGGGCGGTCCAAGACTCAATATGAACGCTGACATGAAATCCTGCCTCGACCATCCCGAGGACCTTCTCATTGCTGGCGTCCCAGGTCTCGATCCTGGGGGTATCACCTGGCGCCGCGAGTTTCCTGAGGATCAGGTTACGAAGATCAAGACCCGGATCCCATTGGCTTAGAAGAAATGTCTCGTCTTTGAGATCACTCCAATCGATGATCTCGCTGTTGGAGAGCGGGTGCCGCGAAGACAGGGCCGCAACAATGCGCTCTGACCACAGGGACATCGAAGGTCCGTTATGTTGCCGTGCCTCGCCGACAATGATGGCGATGTCCACATCTCCCGATCCGAGTGCCGTTATGAGCTGAGCCGGAGATCGTTCGGTAACCTGCATGGCGACTTCGGGAAATGACCTGATGTGATCTGCTATGAGGGTGCGTACCTTGCTGGTCGATACGGCCGTTCCGAAGCCTACTTTGAATACACCGGCTTCCCCACGATCGGCCAACTGCGAAGCCTTGATCATGTCGTCTATTTCTTCGAACAGACGGCGGGCCGTTTGTGCCATGCTCGAGCCAGCCGGCGTAAGGCGCACTCCTCCACTGGAGCGCTCGAATAGCGAAACGCCGACTTGATCTTCAAGGTGGCGAATACGACGGCTCAATGCCGATTGTTTGAGGTTGAGAGCCGCCGCAGCTTGTCGGAAGCTCCCGTGCTCGGCGGCAGCGATAACGCTGCGGAGCGAACCAAGATCGAGATTCATAATCCGACCATGTGTGTAGTTGCAGGATTTGAGTAGGAGGCTGCCAGTGCGTATCGCTAGCTCCTCTTACTCGGTGAATCCTGTCTCGGTGATTTCCATCAGCACACATTTTTGCAATCTCGGCAGATTCGCCGCTGGCATGCGTCCGCAGCGTTCGGCAACTACGGACATGAGCACGGTCATCTTCTGCGTGCACGTGGCTGTTCACTTTTGGAGCCATCGTTTGATTGCAACTCCACTTACCTTGCTCGGACGGCAGCCTTAATCGCGTCAGTCATCGGCGGGTCCGCAGGCTTCGGCACGCTATCGGGAGTGGTCCTGGCGGGACCTCTACCCCGCACGACAGCGGCGCCGATGAGCGAAGGAGCAACACGGCACAGCGCGACCGGTGAGGGCGCGAATCACCTCGGGTGACGTCGGCTACACGGAATCGGCAATGGCGAATATGCGCCTGATTGGAGGCTCGATGCGCTAGAAACGACAGGTTGATCCTCGCCGAGATCGCAGCATGGAGGCGAGGTACACTTAGGTGCTCCACCAAAGTCAGGCCGTCGAATGCCCGTCGGCTTGGGAAAGGAAAGCGATCCGCAATTTCTCGTGCCTGCCGTCGAGCGCCGCGTCTTTCCATCGCCAATCGATTCCATCCCGAAAACTCGGGGCCTCGATTAGCAAACGCTCTGAGACGACCAAAGATGCATCAAGAGAGCGGCAGAGGCGTTCGAGTCGCTCGGCCACATTGACGGCATCGCCAAACACGGTGAACTCCGCGTGAGTTCCGCTTTCGAGTACGCCGCCGATGACGGACCCGACATGTAGCCCAATTCCTGCCTTGAGGGCGGCACTCCCTTTGCTTAGACGCGCCTTCCTCCACTGCTCAAGTGAGCTGCTCAAGGCCAAACCGCACTTCACTGCTCTCGTTGAATCGTCCAGCGATGTTTTCGGATGACCAAACACCGCCATCACGCCGTCCCCGATAAATTTGTCAACGGTGCCGCCATACTCGAACACGGCCTCCGTCACAACTTGCCGATACTCTGACAGAAGCGCGGCCATCGCTTCGGGCTCGGAGGCTTCAGTCAACCGAGTGAAAGAGCGGAGATCGACAAACATTATGGCTGCCCTCCTGCGAGTAAGCGCAAGAGCGGCATCGTTGCTCTGCAACTCGGCGACAAGGCTTGGCGAAAAAAACCTGGCCAACATTCGGCGCCGGCCTTCGCTCCCTAGCGCTTCGGCGAGCGCTACGTTGTGCTCCTTTGTCAGGAGGTAGCAGACGAAGCCCGCGAAAGTGAACGCAGCAGCGAGTGCCCCCTCGACGCCAAACGTTGACCATTCGCTGTGGGCCATCGGGTGTAATTTCGCATGAATGACAAGCGTGATCGCGAGCAGCAATAGCCAGCCTATGAGCACTACGGCAGAAAAGAGGACGACGAGACCAGGCTTCAGCCGCAATGCCGCGTGAGTGAGCAGCAAGAATCCGACTGCCAGAGTGGGCGCTGTCAGACTGTGATCGAAGTCTTGGCCGGGAGCGAAAAGATGCTCGTGGAACAGCGCCACGACCAGCAGCGCATCCACAACAACGAATGCGGTCGTCGACCATGCTGGGCCGCGGCCTGTCAAAGCAAGTATGAGCGCGACAATTGTCGCCACACTGTAGCCTGCAATCACCTGACCATGGACGAGCACACTGTCGCCATGTCCGCTTGCCAAGAGATTGAGTACCAAGACACCAAGCACGAGTAGCCGCAACCAGGCGGAGCGCCTCTCGCGTCGCCACCGACGCTCCTTAAGGGAGAGGCCAATTTCGTTCCTGGCGGGGTTGGCCGCTACCATTAGAATCGCAATGCTCTGAGCCTCAGCGCGTTGGCAATGACGCTGAACGAGGACAGTGCCATCGCCGCCGCTGCAATGATCGGCGAGAGAAGAATGCCGAATGCCGGGTAAAGCAGCCCTGCCGCGATCGGTACACCTGCCGCATTATAGATGAAGGCGAAGAACAGATTTTGGCGGATATTTCGCATCGTTGCTTCGGACAGTCGACGGGCACGCACGATGCCCATCAGATCGCCCTTGAGCAGGGTCACACCCGCACTCTCGATTGCCACGTCTGTGCCAGTGCCCATGGCGATACCTACGTCGGCCGCCACCAGTGCCGGCGCATCGTTCACTCCATCGCCCGCCATGGCAACGACGCGACCTTCGGCACGCAACCTCTCGACCACTGCGCTTTTCTGTTCAGGAAGTACGTCCGCTTCGACTTCGGTAATGCCGAGGCGGCGCGCCACGGCTTCTGCCGTCGTGCGGTTGTCTCCGGTCAGCATGACGATGCGGATCTTCTCGGCCGTTAGTGCTCGCACCGCCTCAAGCGTCGTTGGCTTCACGGGATCGGCAATGGCGAAGATAGCCGCGGCCTTGCCATCGACGGCGAGGAAGATTGCAGTTGCTCCCTCATGCCGAAGGCGTTCCGCTTCAGCCGCCAGGCTGGCGGTGTCGACACCCCCTTCTGCCAGGAATTTCGCATTTCCGAGGGCGATTTTGCGACCACTCACGGTGCCGGTCACGCCCTTGCCGGTGGGCGAGTCGAAGTCACTTACCTCGGACAACGCCAGCTTCCGGTCGGCGGCTTCATTGACAATGGCCAACGCGAGCGGATGCTCGCTGGCTTTCTCGACACTGGCGGCTAGCGCCAGCGCCGCGTTTTCGGTGAAATCTGCCGCCGGCACGATCGCCACAATCTTCGGCTTGCCCTCGGTCAGAGTGCCGGTCTTGTCGACGACCAAAGTGTCGATCCGCTCCATGCGTTCCAGCGCCTCGGCATTCTTGATCAATACGCCAGCCTGCGCGCCGCGTCCGACGCCAACCATGATCGACATGGGGGTGGCGAGGCCCAATGCGCACGGGCAGGCAATGATGAGGACTGCAACGGCTGCAACCAGGCCGAAGGCGAACCGCGGTTCTGGCCCGAAGATGGACCATGCGACGAATGCGGCGACCGCGACGGCGATGACAACGGGGACGAAGTAGCCGGAGACCTGATCAGCCAGCCTCTGGATCGGGGCGCGGCTACGCTGCGCATCTGCAACCATCTGGACGATGCGGGCCAGCATGGTGTCCCGCCCGACCTTGTCGGCACGCATGACAAGACCACCGGTCGTGTTGAGTGTCCCGGCGATGAGCCGACCGCCTGTCTCCTTTGTAACGGGCATCGATTCACCGGTGACCATCGATTCATCGATCGCCGATCGGCCGCTTACGACTTCTCCGTCGACAGGAACCTTCTCGCCAGGCCGCACGCGCAAGCGGTCGCCAACGGCGATCAGGTCGAGCGACACGATCTCGTCGGTTCCATCCTCCTTCAGGCGCTGCGCCGTCTTCGGAGCGAGGTCGAGCAGCGCTTTGATCGCACTGGAGGTTTGGGCGCGCGCCCTCAACTCGAGCACCTGCCCCAGCAGAACGAGAACCGTGATGACTGCTGCCGCTTCGAAGTAGACGGCGACCGAGCCATCGGCGCCGCGGAAGTCAGCAGGGAACAGCCCCGGAGCGACGATTGCGAAGACGCTATAGCCCCACGCCACGCCTGTACCCATGGCGATCAACGTGAACATGTTGAGATTGCGGGTCACGAGCGACTGCCAGCCGCGCACGAAGAACGGCCAGCCGGCCCAAAGCACGACCGGGCTGGCGAGCAGAAACTGTATCCAGTTCGACGTCTTCTGCCCGAGAAGCATATGCAGCGACGTGAGATGTCCCCCCATTTCCAGCGCGACCACTGGCAGGCTCAGCGCGAGGCCAATCCACATACGCCGCGACATGTCGATCAGCTCGTGGTTCGGCCCGTCGTCGAGCGAGACCTCCGCAGGCTCCAGCGCCATGCCGCAGATCGGGCAGCTCCCCGGCCCGATCTGCTGGATTTCCGGATGCATGGGGCAGGTGAAGACGGTGCCGGGTGCGGCAGGTGCCGGCGGTGCGGCCTTCCCCGGCTTCAAGTACCGGTCCGGCTCGGCCGTGAACTTCTGCAGGCACTTGGGATTGCAGAAGTAGTGCGTATGCCCCTCGTGCACGGCGGTGTGTTTGGCCGTGCCGATCTTCACCTTCATGCCACAGACGGGATCTATCGCCGTCTCGGGCGCGCCGGGCTGGTGAGAGGAGTGATCGCGATGATGGGCGTGTCCGCCGCTGCAGCAATCGTGTTTCATGCTTGCCATATATACCGTACGGGGGTATAGTCAAGACATGGACGGCAAAATCAAGAAGTCGCAGCTCGCCCGCCTCGGCCGAATCGAAGGCCAGGTGCGCGGTATCGCCCGGATGATCGAGGAAGAGCGTTATTGCATCGACGTCCTGAACCAGCTTCGTGCGGTTCGTGCCGCTCTGAACAAGGTCGAGCAGGAGACGCTCGGTGACCATCTTCAACATTGTGTCGCCCATGCGTTCCACGCCGGATCGGAAAAGGACCGTAAGGACAAGATCGAGGAGATACTCGAAGTGCTCGACAGTCGCCGCCACTGACGACGCTCTCGATTCCGTAGATTGACAACTCGTCCGTCGCTGATCATCAATATCGTCATGACCGTCGCCCTTTCCTTTCGGAAACTCGCACAAGCAGTTCTGCTTGCGCTTGTGGCGTGGGTGGTCACCGCTGGCGTCGCGTCGGCCCACGGCGGTCATGTCGGCGCAGAATTGCGTCCGCCAGTCGAAGCCGAAGCATCCCTGCCGAAATCTCAGAACGAAGACCCCGCGGCATCCGCGACCAGTTTCCCGGAAACACCTGAGGCGCTCGGCGATCACGGCGGAAGCTCCTGCCCGAGCGGAGCTCCAACGAAGCACGCTGGAAACTGCTGCATGGTCGCCTGCCATGCGGCCATGGCCACGCCGGTCATTGGCATTTTGCCTGGCCCCATTACCGCGTCGCTTCTTCTGTCCCCGCTGAGCGACTTGCTCGAGGGCTGCTGCGGCGACCGTTCCGAGCGTCCTCCCAGACTCGTCTGACCGCGTTCGCGCCTTTGGCGCGTGTCCGGTCTTGAGTCTATCGCCGGCTCAATAGTTCCAGACACCTGACCTGCGCGCACGCCAGAAGCTCGCCGCCGCTCGGCGCGATGCTTGTTTCCTCGCGTTCAAGTCAATTTCGTTGGGGTCGTTGCCATGAAACTCCTGGTTCCATCCATGCTCGCGCTTGGAGTGGCTGCCTGTTCCGCGCCGCCTTTGCCCGAGTTGTTGCCTGCCGATGCGTCCAGCCCCGATGCTCCCACTGTCGCCGCGCCGTACCAGCCGGTGATGTCCGGCACCGCACCGTATGTCCCCGTCGGGCTGAAGCCCTGGCGGGAACTCAATGACCGCGTCGCCCCCGGCGCCGCACGGTCCCAATGAACGTCCTCCCGAAATCGATAGCCGTGGTCCTCGTCGGCCTCCTGGCCGCGGGCTGCGCAAAGTTCACGGAGGATGGCGGCATGGCGCCGGTCACGGACAGCGTCCGCAAGGAAACCGGTCGCGACGCCGTCAAGCTTTCCTCTCCGGAAGACATGCGTAGAGCCCGCGAGCGCGTTCAGACACTCCTGGCGGAGCCCCTGACGGAAGATACGGCTGTCCAGGTCGCCTTGCTCAACAATCGCGGGCTGCAGGCGGCTTACAACGACCTAGGCATCTCCGAAGCGGAGTATGTCCAGACGAGCTTGCCGCCCAATCCTGCGCTTACCTTGGGCCGCACGTTTGGAAGTCCCGGTAACTTTGCCGAAATCGGCTTTCAGCTTGTCGGCAACTTGCTGGCCATCGCGACGTTGCCACGGCGTACGGAGATCGCCAAGCGTGAGTTCGAGGAAGCGCGCTATCGCGCGGTCGCGACGACGCTCAGCCTGACCGTAGACGTCCGCCGGGCCTATGTCCGCGCGATCGCCGCGCAACAGAAGCTCGCGCTACTGGAGCAGGCCCGTCAGACCGCCGACGCGTCTGCACAAATGATGAGACAGCTCGGTGAGACCGGTGCCGCCAACAAGCTCGATCAGGCGCGCGTCTCGGCCTTCTACGCCGACCTCAGCGCCCAGGTGGCCCAGGCTCGACTACATGTTGCCGGAACGCGCGAAGCCCTGAACCGCATGCTTGGTCTTTGGGGCTCCGATCTTGCCTACAGGCTTCCGCCGCGACTGCCGGCGTTGCCCGCCGCGCTGGATATGCTCGCAGATGTCGAAGTCGAAGCCATGCGGCGACGAGTAGATCTCATCATCCTGCGCTATGAGATCGTGACTCTGGCGAAGTCGGTCGGCTTCGTGAATGCGACGCGCTACATGTCGTTCCTCGAGTTGGGCCTGGGCTATCGGAACGAAACCGAGACCAACGAGGCGGGCGAACAATCTACCAAGAATCGCTACGGCCTCGACCTAGCCATAGTGATACCGATCTTCGACAGCGGCGAAGCGCGGGTTACCGCCGCTCGAGAGACGTATATGCGGGCGATCAATCGCCTGATCGAGCGATCCGTCAACGCACGCTCCGAAGCGCGTGTAGCTTACACAACCTACAGGGCGACGCACGACATCGCCCGCTACTACCAGAACCGCATCCTACCGTTGCGTCGGCAGATCTCGGCAGAGGTGTTGCTCCGCTACAACGGCATGCTGGTCGACGTATTCGAGCTCCTCATCGAGGAGCGTGAACGCATCACCGCCAATGTGGCTTCGCTCGATGCGCTGCGCGACTACCATCTTGCCGTCGCCGACCTGCAGGCAGCTCTCATCGTCGGTGGCCTCGTGCCACCGTCCGGCGTCATTAACACGACGCCTCCACCCGAAACCATTCCTCTCGGACTCTAGAAAGGAGAAAGACATGAGCCTCTCCAGACGCGATCTCGTCGGGGCCTCGGGCCTCGCCCTGATTGGCGCTGCCGCCGTCAGCGGCCGCGTCCAGGCGCAATCGATCCCGGAAGCGCCGACGACCACAACCAACACCATGCAGCCGCCCCTTCATCCCACGAGCGGGCCCGACTACCAGCCTGTCGTTACCCTGAATGGCTGGACCCTGCCATGGCGGCAAAACGGGGACTGGAAGGAGTTCCATCTCGTCGCCGAACCGGTCGAGCGCGAAATGGCGCCGGGCATGATCGCCCGTCTGTGGGGCTATAACGGCCAGAGCCCCGGTCCGACCATCGAGGCCGTCGAAGGCGACAAGGTCCGCATCTTCGTGACCAACAAGCTGCCCGAGCATACGACTATCCATTGGCATGGTCAGCTCCTGCCCTGCGGCATGGACGGTGTCGGCGGTCTCAATCAGCCGCACATCAAACCCGGACAGACCTTCGTCTACGAGTATCAACTCATGAAGAGCGGTACCTTCATGTATCACCCGCACGCCGACGAAATGGTGCAGATGGCGATGGGCATGATGGGCTTCTTCGTCGTCCATCCGCGCGACCCCAAGCTGCACCGGGTCGACCGCGACTTCGTGTTCCTGCTGAATGCCTACGACATCGACCCCGGCAACTACGTGCCGAAGGTCGCGGAGATGACCGCCTTCAACATGTGGTCGTGGAACAGCCGCGTTTTCCCCGGCATCGATCCGCTGGTGATCGCCAAGGGCGACCGCGTGCGGGTGCGGGTCGGCAACCTCACCATGACCAACCATCCAATCCACATGCACGGTTACGATTTCGAGGTGACCTGTACCGATGGCGGCTGGGTGCGGCCGGAGGCACGCTGGCCCGAGGTCACGATCGACATTCCCGTGGGCGCCATGCGGGCCTACGAGTTCGACGCGATCTACCCTGGCGACTGGGCCATCCATTGCCACAAATCGCATCACACCATGAACGCCATGGGTCACGATCTTCGCACCTTTATCGGCGTCGATAAGAGGCAGTTCGCCCGGCAGATGAAACGGCTGGTCCCGGACTACATGCCTATGGGCAGTGCCGGCATGGCGGACATGGGCGAGATGGAGATGCAGCTACCGGACAACACGCTGCCCATGATGACCGGTTTCGCGCAGTTCGGTGCCGTCGAGATGGGTGGCATGTTATCGGTCGTCAAGGTCCGCGAGGGGCTGGCCTCCGGGGACTACAAGGATCCCGGCTGGTACCAGAATCCCCCCGGGACCGTTGCGTATGAATGGAAGGGGCCCGCACCCGCCACGACGCGTGCGGCGAAGCCTGTTCCTGCTGCAAAGCCTGGCACCACTCTGCAGGTCGTCAAGCCGACGTCACATGGTTCTCACAAGTAGGCTCAATTGAAGGAGGTATCGATGAAACTCAGGCGTATCACTACAGTGTCAATCGCAGCCAGCCTGATCTCTGTCGCGGCACTGGCGGCTCCGGGCCACAAACCCGGCGAAGGACACAGCCACGCGGACGACACCGACTACGGCAAGCCGGGCGATCCGAAGAAGCCTGCGCGCATCGTCCAGATCGTGTTTCGCGAGGACGACGGGAAGATGCTGTTCCTGCCGGACAAGCTGAAGTTCAAGAAGGGCGAGCAGGTGCGCTTCCAGCTTCGCAACAATGGGGCGATCGATCACGAGTTCGTCGTCGGCACGGTCGAGGAGAACCTCAAGCACATGAAGGACATGGAGAAGAACCCCGACATGGAGCACGACGATCCCAATGCCAAGCGCCTGAAGCCGAAGGCAACCGGCGAAATCCTCTGGCAGTTCACCAAGGCGGGTACGTTCGACTTCTCCTGCCTCATTCCCGGACACCGCCAAGCCGGCATGTTCGGCACCATCGTCGTCGAGTGATTTGTCCAACCCAAAGGAGGATCCGATGTTGAAGAAGGCTATTCTCGGGGCATTCGCCCTGTGCCTGGTTTCGATAGCCGCGCTGGCGGATGGCAACATGGTCAAGGCGGAAGTCGTTAAGGTCGACAAGCCGGCTGGGAAAATGACTCTGAAGCATGGTCCCATCAAGAATCTCGACATGGACTCCATGACCATGGTGTTCCGCGTCGCCGATCCCTCGATGCTCGACAAGGTGAAGGCCGGTGACAAGATCGAGTTCGAGGCCGATCGCGTCAACGGTGCGATCACAGTAACCAAGATCGGCAAGGGACACTAACGCGACGACGAGGACAAGTCATGAAGCGAGTACTGCTCTATTTGTGCCTCGCAGTGACAGCCTTTTTGCGGGTGGAATCGTCGGCGCTCGCCGACGATTCCGAACTGCAGGCCACGCTGGCCAAGCTCAACTGCATTCCGGCAAAGATTGTCGTGACTGAAGTGTCGGGCGCCATCACGGTCTACACGGTGACCTGCAAAGGGAGCCGTAAAGAGATCGACGTGTTGTGTTCGAGCAACGTCTGTCAGACGCAACCACGGTTGCGTCAGGACGACGATAGGTAGGATCGTGTCCAAGCACGGCAAATTCCGGAACAAATCCGGGGGTGGGCGTATCGCTGGCGTGAAGCCGGCACCCCTGCGACGACAGCGAGCATCGCTCATCATGCTGACTGTCGGGTTGGTGTTGATCGCTGTCGGTGCAGCGTACTATCTCCTCGCGAGCGGCCTGCCTCGCATCGACCCAGCGAACGCGAAGCAGGTCGAGCAGGGGCGACATCTGTATGCTGCCGCATGCGCGACCTGTCATGGCCCCTCGCTGGAAGGGCAACCGAACTGGCAACGTCGCCTTCCGAATGGGCGGCTTCCGGCGCCACCTCACGACGCAACCGGGCACACGTGGCACCATTCGGATGCATTTTTGATGCGGATAACCAAGCTCGGTCCCTCCGCCTACCCCGAGGGATATCGGACGGATATGCCCGCCTTTGGAGCCACTCTGTCTGACAGGGAAATCGCTGCCATCCTGGCGTACATCAAGAGCCAGTGGCCGCCCGATATAAGGGACCGACAGAGCCGTCAGAATGCTGTGAGGTGACCAATCGAAGTTTCGCAACCGAGACTTCGTCGCCGAAGTGTGCTGGGACACAGGCACCGAGAAAACGCGCGGTCGCTAAATGCCGGTAGATTGGTATCTCGATATGCGTTCTCAGCTCTTGAAGATTTTGTTGGAGACGCGCTTCGACAATTGATCCACATCAAGGCCATTCTGGCATGCAACGGATAAGTGTGGCTTGCCTCACGCGAAACCTCGAAAGCGCCGCGCATTCTTTCGTCACGAATTCCCCACGCAATTTTCAACCAGGGTTTTACTATTTGTACCCGAAGTGTTGTGAGTCGGCTGAATGGCTCATCGAGGCCGCCAACACAGGTATGGACGCCGCTGGGGCGAGAACTCACCTGATGTTGCGCGACATGCCAGCAAGACCTCGAGGGCCGTCTTGGCCTTCCTCAACTCGCGTCTGAGCTAAAGGGAGCTTGTTTGTAGCAGATTGTGTGTGAGCTCCCGGAATCGCTATGCTTTCACCATGGAGTGCGCAATGAAGTCCTCAACTCGCTTTGGTCGGAACGGCTCTTGGGAAGCAGGGCGTAAGCATTCAGGTAAGGGCAGTCAGTCAAGCAGCATAAAGTCAACTCTTTCGAAAGGCTCCTCGGAAGGCAATGTCAGTTTCGACGGTTTGAAGACCGAGCTTCTTACTTGTGCGTGCCATCTGGGAAGGGCGTGCAAGGGAGAGGCTGTCGCTCAGCGGCTGGAAGCGGATAGTCGAATTGCGGGACTTACTGCCAGGCAACGCGAGATCTTGGGAATGGTGGTAGCCGGCCATCCCAGCAAGAGAATTGCAGCGTCTCTCGGCATAAGCCAGAGAACCGTCGAAAACCATCGCGCCTCGATCATGAAGAGAACAGGAGCGAGGTCTCTCCCATCGCTAACGCGAATGGCTCTCTTTGCTACAGGGCATGGAAACAACGGGACTAATGACGATAGAATAGTCTAAGACTTGATGGCTGCGCCTCCAACAAAAAGGCATCATCTATTTGTCGAGTCTCAGCCCGAGCACTCTGCCATGCCAAGACGAAACATCTAGGACGTTTTCAATGCATCTTGAACCAACCAACTCCTTTGATGGCGTTGAAGGAGTCGGTCTGGTGACAGAGATAGCATTGCTCGACGCGGGCGCTGCTCTGCCCGGTGATCTTTTGATCCATCATCGCAAAATGCATCATGAAGTGGCTGGGCGGCGCCTGGTGGCACTGGTTGCAGTCCTGTGACTTTGGCGAAGGATGGAGGAAGCCCGCGATCTTCCAGGTCTCGGTCGTGTGGCAGTCGGCGCACTGCTGACCGAACATTGTCAGGTGCTTGTCGCGGAAGCTGTGACAGGACGCGCATTCGAGCACCTCGCTTGTCTTGGCCGGCCCCTGGCCGGTGACCGCTGCCAGAGAACGTCGAAGCGCTTCCATACCGGTGGCGGCTGGTGAGCCGGGGGAGATGCGGGGCCGCACCGCCGTCAAGCTGGCTTCGATCAATACCGCGTGGTCCATCTTGACTGGCCTAACCGCCGCTCCTTGGTGTTCGACGTGGCAACCCTGACATTCCCCGATCGTTGCGTGGAACGCGGTCGACTGCTTGGCGAGTACGAGTGCATCGGCTGCGTGGCATGTGATGCAGGACCCCGCTTCGATCCCTCGGTTTGGAGTGTGGCAGCTCTCACATTGCACTCCGAGGAAGGCGTGCGCAGATGACAGCGGGCCCGGACTGGTGGCGCTGACCCAGATTGGGAGAACTGACGTGCCGGAGCGCGAGATGACAACGGGCACGAGCACTGCGGCCGCGAGGCCGAGAACGCCGAGTGTCAAGTAGATTGCCGCGGTGATCTTCAATCGAGCCACCGTAGTCCGTAGTAGATGCCGTTCCAGATGTGCAGCGCAAGGAGTGTATACATCACGATTGCCGCGCCGACGTGCAGCACCGTCCAACGCGACAAGGTACGCTTCAACACCTTTCGCGCACCGATCGCGTATTCCAAGTCCGCGATGGCGTCCAGCAGGCTGGGCAGCGGTGCGTCCGTCAAAACGGTTGGGGCAGGGGCGCCGGCGAGCGCCCCTGCGACTGCATCATAACGTGTCCGGAGCACCGCCAGCATACTCTGCTGCTCGCTGAGGTCAGTGCCTACCTGCACAAGGTAGTAGCGGCCGACGAAGCCGCTGAACACTACGACCAGCATAGCCGAGACGAGGCCGATCCCGAGAGGACTGTAGAATTTGTGGCCGCTATGGACGAGTCCGAGCAGCGCGCCGATGACGCCGGCATAGACGTGGAACGAGAGGATGGCGCCCAGGGAAGCGTACTTCGTCACTCGTGCCTTCACCCAAGCGCTGCGCTTGACCGCCGAGTAGGTCAGCAGAAGGACCAGCAGCACGGCCCCGGCGATGCCGATCAGGCTACCGGCTAGGCTGCCGGGAAAGCGCGGCGCCACGTGGAACAGGAATCCTGGGACGGCGAGCACGAGGGCGCTTACGAGTGCCCCAACCGCGAGCTTCTCGGTCTCCTTCACTTCAAGCGTCCACGACCAGGTTGCCTGCGGACTTCGCTTGGCAAGCCAGGATGATGCCGCGCGCCTTGTCTTCGGGCGGAAGCCCTTCCTCCGCCTCCATCGTCACGGAACCGTTGA
>CALROF020000098.1:0-23027 GCA_943369775.1 Reyranella massiliensis 521 | reverse complement strand
AGGGCCTCAACATGTTCCGCAAGGTCGCTGTGCCCGTCCTCGGAATCGTCGAGAACATGAGCTACTTCCTCTGCCCCAAGTGCGGCGAGCGCTCCGAGATCTTCGGTCATGGCGGTGCCCACGAAGAAGCCGACAAGCTCGGCGTGCCGTTCCTGGGCGAGATCCCGCTGCATCTCGATATCCGCACGACCTCCGACAGCGGACATCCCATCGTCGTCTCCAAGCCGGAGAGCGCACACGCGCAGGTCTACAAGAACATCGCGGGCCGCGTGTGGAAGCAGCTCTCCGCCAACCAGCGCGGTCCCCGCGCCGCACCGCGGATCGTGGTGCAGTAGCTATTTCTTGCGTTTGCGGCTGGGGCGCCAGCCGGGCTGCCACTTTCCGATCATGCCGTGGACGCCGATCATGGCGCCGGCAACGAGTTCGAGTGCCAGGAAGCGGCGCTCTTCGACCCAGCCGGGAAGCTGGATGTTGAGCGCCAGATCGCGACGAAAGCCGAACTGATTGTAGTATTCGGGGTCGCCGACCAGGATGATGCGGCTGTGGCCCAGCATGCGCGACTGCGCCATCGAATGCCACATCAGCGCCTTGCCGTAGCCCAGCCCGCGCAGTTCCGGCGAGATGGCAAGCGGGCCGAGCAGCACTGCCGGCCAGCGGTCGTTGATCAAGATCGGCCAATTTCTGATCGACGCCACCATGCGGCCCTTCTGGTCGATGGCGACGAAGCAGAGTTCCTTGATCGGCTTCACATCCTCGCGCAGGCGATAGACCGTCTTGTGCTGGCGATCAGGCCCGAAGGCCGCCTCATTCATGCCCTCGATCGCGTCGCCGTCGCGCACCCGTTCGCGCAACAGCCGCAGCCGGCCGGGATCGCGGATCGGTGTTTCCATCGTCCGCCTGCCGTCAGGACCGGCCGAGCGCAGCCATCAGCTCGCGCCATTCGCGCGCGCTCATGCCGCTCGACTTCTGGTCGACCGCCTCGCCCGCCAGCAGACGCTTGACGATCGCGAGGCCGGTCTTCGACAGATGCGTGCCGCCCATCCGGTATTCGACGAAGGCGTCGTGGCTGATCGGGCACCAGCGCTTCAGCGTGTCGAGCATCACCTCGGCATAGATGCGAATCTCATACTGCGCATGAGCATCGGCGCGCAGAGACAGGAAATGCATCAGATTGTGCAGGTTCGCCTTCCAGTACCACTGGGTATAGAAGCCGAGCGACAGGTTCATGCGGGCCAGCTCGCGCGCCAGGCCGGAACGTTCCGGGTCGAGCGGCTCGCCGGCCTCACCCTCGTTCAGCATCTCCATGTAGTGCTCGTAGACGAGCTCGGCATCCTTGCGCAGCAGATTGAAGACGCGCTCCGCTTCCTTGCCGGCAAGCACCGCGTCGCGGCCCTGGCGGTTCTGCTGGCTTTGCGCCGCAAGATGCTCTGGCTTCGGAATGTAGAATTCGTTGTCGAGGATCGAGTAGCGCGCCGAATACTCGTTCACGTTGGCGGTGCGGTGGCGAATCCACTGGCGCGCCACGAAGATCGGCAGCTTCACGTGATACTTGATCTCGCACATCTCGAACGGCGTCGTGTGACGATGCCGCATGAGATAGTTGATCAGCCCGCGATCCTCGCTGACCTTCTTGGTGCCGCGGCCATAGCTCACGCGCGCTGCCTGCACGACGGCCGCATCGTCTCCCATGTAATCGACGACGCGGACGAAGCCGTGATCGAGCACGGGCAGCGCCTGGTAGAGAATTTCCTCCAGCGCCGGGGCGATCGGGCGCAGGGTCGGCTGCGCGCCGGCCCGAGCCTGGTCGATCTCAGCCTGTTGGTCGGTGGAGAGGGGCATTGTTCGTTGTCCTACGTTGGCGGCGGACTCTATGGGCGGCCGGTCGGGGCTACCATGGGGAAAAACTGGAAGCGCGCATTGCCTTCAAAAACGCCTCGGAAGCGCCTATATAGGGCCTGTCGGGAAACCGACTATGGCGATAAACGCCGCGTGGCATAAGCGTTTCGGACCCGGGGGCAGTACCCGGCGCCTCCACCATTCACCTCTGCCCTTGGGCGGAGTCGATGGGGGCGAACCAGGATCGACGAGCGTGGTAAAGGCGCGGTTTTTGCCCGGTATGGTTCCGCCGTGACGGGCCATTCACAAGTGCTAACGATAACACCGTTACACTCGCTGCTGCCGCCTAAACAGCGGACGTAAGCGCGGTCCGGGGGGCACCGGGCAACAGAAGCCCCCCACTTTCCTTCTCCTCATTTGCCCGCTATTGGCATCGTTGACTCTCCCGCGATGCGGGCCGATGCTTTTTTCAGAAATTTTCCGACAGGCCATGAACGATCGCTTTCACTACGACGCTCTCGTCGACGATGCGCTGCGCAGCGTCGTGCGCAGTGTGCTGACGCAAGTCGCGGAAAAAGGTCTGCCCGGCTCGCATCATTTTTACATCAGCTTCCGCAGCACCGATCCCGGTGTCGAGCTGCCGGAGTATTTGCGCGCCAAGTACCCCGAAGAGATGACGATCGTGCTCCAGCACCAGTACTGGGACCTGATCATCGGCGACACCACGTTCGAGGTGACGGTGAGCTTCAACAAGCAGCAGGAGCGCATAAAGGTGCCGTTCACGGCACTGTCGGCCTTCGTCGACCCCTCGGTGCGCTTCGGTCTGCAGTTCGACCGCCGCGACAAGGCCGCAGGCGACAAGCCGGAGGGCGTGGCCGCAGTGCCAACGTCGCTGCCGACGCCGGAGAAGCGTCCGCCAGCCGCAACCCCGGCCGACCAGGAGGCACAGGCGGAAGCCGGCGCCGCCACAGCCGAGGCCGACGCCAAGCCCGAGGATGCGGCCTCCAAGGTCGTCAAGCTCGACAGCTTCCGAAAGAAGTAGGTAGACGCCGCAGCGCGGCTGCGGCAGGGAATGCGCGCCCCGAGAGGGTCGCCAGGAGAGAGCCATGCCCGAATTTCAGTACCAGGAGATGTTCCCTAGCCACGCGGACACGACCTCCTACCGAAAGCTCACCTCCGACTTCGTCGGCACCACGAAATTCAACGGCCGCGACGTCCTGACGGTCGATCCCGAGGCTTTGACCACGCTGACGGCGGCGGCCTTCCACGACATCTCTCACCTGCTGCGGCCGGGGCATCTTCAGCAGCTCCGCAACATTCTCGACGATGCCGAGGCCTCGCCCAACGACAAGTACGTGGCGCTGGAGCTCCTGAAGAACGCAAACATTTCGGCCGGCGGCGTGCTGCCAATGTGCCAGGACACTGGCACCGCCATCGTCATGGGCAAGAAGGGCCAGGCGGTATGGACCGGCGGCGGCGACGAGGAGGCGATCTCCAAGGGCGTCTACAAGACCTATACCGAGACCAACCTGCGCTATAGCCAGGTCTCGCCGATCTCGATGTTCAAGGAAGTGCAGACCGGCACCAACCTGCCGGCGCAGATCGACATCTATGCGACCGATGGCGATGCCTACAAATTCCTGTTCATCGCCAAGGGCGGCGGCTCGGCCAACAAGAGCTATCTGCACCAGCAGACACCGGCAGTGCTTAACGAAGCCTCGCTCTTGAAGTTTCTCGATACCCAGATCCGCACGTTGGGCACCGCGGCCTGCCCGCCTTACCACCTCGCCATCGTGGTCGGTGGCACCTCGGCCGAGATGAATCTCAAGACGGTGAAGCTCGCCTCGACGCGCTACCTCGACGACCTGCCGAGCGAAGGCAACAACAAGGGCGTCGCCATCCGCGACCGCGAAATGGAGCAGAAGGTTCTGGAGCTCACGCGCCAGATGGGCATCGGCGCGCAGTTCGGCGGCAAGTACTTCTGCCACGACGTTCGTGTGATCCGCATTGCCCGCCACGGCGCCTCGGTGCCGATCGGCATTGGTGTCTCCTGCTCGGCCGACCGCCAGGCGCTGGGCAAGATCACCAAGGACGGCGTCTTCCTCGAACAGCTCGAAACCAACCCGGCGCACTTCCTGCCCGAGGTCGAGCCGCAGCAGCTCTCCGGCAACGTCGTGTCGGTCGATCTGAACAAGGGCATGGCACACACCCTCTCGGTCCTGACGAAGCATCCGGTGAAGACGCGCGTCAACCTGACCGGAACCCTGATCGTGGCCCGCGACTCGGCGCACGCGAAGCTCAAGGAACGGCTCGACCGCGGCGAAGGCCTGCCCGACTATTTCAAGCAGTTCCCGGTCTACTACGCAGGCCCTGCCAAGACGCCCGAAGGCATGGCGTCGGGCTCGTTCGGCCCGACCACCGCCGGCCGCATGGATTCCTACGTCGACCTGATGCAGGCCAATGGCGGCTCGATGGTGATGCTGGCCAAGGGCAATCGCAGCAAGCAGGTGGTCGATGCCTGCAAGAAGCACAAGGGCTTCTACCTCGGCTCGATCGGCGGTCCGGCCGCCATCCTCGCCAAGAATTGCATCAGGAAGGTCGAGGTGCTGGAGTATCCCGAGCTCGGCATGGAAGCGATCTGGCGCATCCAGGTCGAGAACTTCCCCGCCTTCATCGTCACCGACGACAAGGGCAACGACTTCTTCAGCGAGCTGAAGATCTAGAGAGGGAGCGGCGTCCGCACGATCGGGCTACACTTGGCGCATGAACCTCGCCAAGCAGCAGCTCGATATCGGCCTCTTCTCCAACGACCGCGACGGCCAGCTCGCCTTCTGGCAGCAGACCGTCGGCCTGCCCTACGACCATATGGGCAAGCTGGGCGGCGGCATGCAGCAGCATCGCCACCACATGAACGGCTCGATCCTGAAGATGAACCATGCCCGTGGTCCACTGCCCGACGTGCCGCCCTCGGGCATCGTCGGCCTCGAGATTGCGCGCGAAGGTCTGACGGCACCCCAGAAACTCGCCGATCCCGATGGCAACAAGGTCACACTGGTGCCCAAGGGCTTCGAGGGTGTGCAGGGCATCGCGATCCTGCTCAAGGTCAACGACCCCTCCCAGCACGACCGGTTCTGGACGGAGGCCATGCAGTTCGAGCGCGTGGGGGATGGCCGCTATCGATGCGGCGACTCACTGGTCGTGGTCGCCGAACGCGGCAAGGTGGAGGCGAGCGTCGGCCAGTGGCGCGGGCCGGGCTATCGCTACCTGACAGTCCAGGTCTGGGATTGTCTCGCCGAATACAACGGCATTCTGGCGCGCGGCGGCGCCTCGGGCGGCGATCCCCGCGTGCTGGGCGATACGGTGCGCTATGCCTTCGTCTGCGATCCCGATGGCAATCACATCGAGATCAGCCAGCGTGCTTCCCTGACGGGCGGAACGCTCTAGGCGTTCCGCAGCAGAGCCACTTACCGCTTCTTGTTCTTGCGGGCTTTTCGCGCGGCGTAGCGGGCGTCGCGGGCCGCCTTCTGCTCGGCTTCGCTCAGCACGGGCTTCGCGGCGCGCCGGGCTTCGCGCTCCAGTCGGGCTGCCTCTTCAGCCGCCGCAACGGCGGCTTCGGCGGCGGCTCTTTCCGCCTCCTGCTCAGCAGCGATCCGGGCTGCCTCAGCAGCGATCCGGTCTTCTTCCGCCTTCTTCGCGGCACGGCGTTCGGCCTCGCGCGCCTCACGGGCGGCGGCGATCGCAGCGCGTTCAGCCTGTTTTCGTGCGAGTTCCGGATCATTGGCCTTCGCCCGCGCCTTCTCGAGCAATGCCTGCTTGGCTGCAGCGGCGGCCGCCAGCCGGTCGCCGAAATCAACGTTCCTGCCGCTCATCTTGAGTCTCTTGTTCCTCTTCTTCTCTTACTCAGCCGCAGCCGCGGCCTGCTTCTTGGCCCGCTTGCGATCCTCAGCGTTGAGGAAGCGCTTGCGCAGCCGGATCGATTTCGGGGTGATCTCGACGAGTTCGTCTTCTTCAATATAGGCGATCGCCTGCTCGAGCGACATCTTGCGCGGCGGCGTGAGGCGAACCGCCTCGTCCTTGCCGGCGGCGCGGATGTTGGTGAGCTGCTTGCCCTTCAGCACGTTCACTTCGAGGTCATTGCCGCGGCTGTGCTCGCCGATCACCATGCCCTGATAGACGGGCACGCCCGGGTCGATGAACATCGGGCCGCGATCCTCGAGGTTCCACATCGCATACATCACCGCGTTGCCCGCGGCGTTGGCGATCAGCGCACCGTTGCGACGGCCGGCGATCGGGCCGCGATAGGCGCCGTACTCATGGAAGAGACGGTTCATCACGCCGGTGCCGCGCGTGTCGGTCAGGAATTCGCCGTGATAGCCGATCAGGCCCCGCGACGGGGCGTAGAATACGAGGCGGGTCTTGCCGGCGCCCGACGGGCGCATGTCCTGCAGCTCGCCCTTGCGCACGGAAATCTGCTCGACGACGGTGCCGGTGAAGGCATCGTCGACATCGATCACGACTTCCTCGATCGGCTCCAGACGCTGGCCGGTCTGGGGGTCGGTCTGGAAGAGAACGCGCGGGCGGCCGACGGCAAGCTCAAAGCCCTCGCGGCGCATGGTCTCGATCAGCACGCCGAGCTGCAGTTCGCCGCGGCCGGCGACTTCGTAGGAATCGGCGTTCTCGGTGTCGCGCACGCGGATCGCGACGTTGCCCTCGCTTTCGCGCATCAAACGCGCGCGGATCATGCGGGTCGTGACCTTGTCGCCTTCAGTGCCGGCGAGCGGCGAGTCGTTCACCATGAAGGTCATGGCGAGCGTCGGCGGATCGACCGGTTGCGAGGCGATCGGTGCGGCGATCGTCAAATCGCCGATCGTGTCGGCCACGGTGGCGACCTTCATGCCGGCAACGGCCACGATGTCGCCGGCCTCGGCAGATTCGAGCGCCACGCGCTCCAGCCCGCGGAAGGCCAAAACGCGCGTGATGCGGGTCTGCTCGAGCTCCGTGCCATCGCGGCCCAGCGCCTTGACCATCGTGTTGGGCTTGATCGAACCCGACAGGATGCGGCCAGTCAGGATGCGGCCCAGGAAGTTGTCGGCTTCGAGCGTCGTCACCAGCATGCGGAACGCGGGATCGGGATCGACCTTCGGCGCCGGCACATGCTTCACCAGGAGATCGAACAATGGGGTCATGTCCGTATGCTCAGCCTCGAGCGAGGTCGCGGCCCAGCCCTGGCGGGCCGAGGCGAAGAGCGTCGGGAAGTCGAGCTGCTCGTCGCTGGCTTCGAGTGCCGAGAACAGGTCGAACACCTCGTCATGCACCTCGTGGGCGCGGGCATCGGAGCGGTCGACCTTGTTGATGAGGACGATCGGCTTCAGGCCGAGGCGCAGCGCCTTGCCCAGCACGAACTTGGTCTGCGGCAGCGGCCCTTCGGCCGCGTCGACCAGCAGGACCACGCCGTCGACCATCGAGAGGATGCGCTCGACCTCACCGCCGAAGTCGGCGTGGCCAGGCGTGTCGACGATATTGATACGCGTGCCGTGCCATTCGACCGAGGTCGCCTTGGCGAGAATGGTGATCCCGCGCTCGCGCTCGAGGTCGTTGGAGTCCATGGCGCGCTCGGCGACCTGCTGGTTCTCGCGGAAGGTGCCGCTTTGCTTCAGCAGGCAGTCGACCAGTGTGGTCTTGCCATGGTCGACGTGCGCGATGATCGCGACGTTACGGATTTCCATAAATGTTTTGTCCGGAGGGTTGGTTGGCGGCGCTTATACGCACGCTCTGTGACGGCGGCAAGGCGGGTTGAGGGGGCGACTTGCCGCTGTCACAGTCCGGACATGCACAAACGCTCGGTCACCATCGACGGCCACCGGACCAGCATTTCGCTGGAAGATGCCTTCTGGGCCGAACTTTCTGCGATCGCCCGTGCCCGCGGCCTCTCCCTCAACGCCCTGGTCGCCGAAATAGACCATGCCCGCGGAACACCGGAGGCGGGCAACCTGTCGAGCGCCCTTCGCCTCCACGTGCTCCAGGAGCTGAAGAAGCAGCGAGGCTAATATCAGTCGAGCTTGAAGCCTTTGGCGCGCACGAATGCGCCGAAATCGGCGCGCTCGGGAACCGAATATTGCCGGGCCTTGTCCTCCGACCAGCCATAGGCCGAATCCTCGCCGAACGTGTCGACGAAGCGCTGGCTCTTGTAGGGCTGCGTCTCATTGCGCCTTTGGTCGTAGGCCGCGACTTTTTCGCGAAGGCCGGTCTCGTCGTAGCGGTCGCGGTGAATCGACACGTCGAGGCCGAGGCGCGGGCTCATCACCCCTTCGAAAGACGGCCAGCCAATCCCCAGCCCGGCAACGGGAAACACATGCTGCGGCAGGCCGAGCACGTCCGAGACCTTGGCGGCATGGTTGCGGATCTGGCTGATCGGACAGGTGCCGAGGCCGACCCGGTCGGCGGCCGCAATGAAGGTCGCCAGCACGATGCCGGCATCGACCGCCGCATTGAAGAACGGATCGAGATAGTCGTTCACGAAGGGCCGGCCCCGCCATTCGAACATCAGCCGATGACGGCGATTGTTACCGCAGAAGACCAGAAGTGCCGGACCGGCCTTGGCCCAGAGATTTTCCGGGATCAATGCTTCGAGCTTCTCGCGCTGCGCCTTGTCGGTGACGACCACGATGTCGGCCTGCTGAAGGTCGCTCTTGGACGGCGCCGACAGGGCCACTGCGCAAAGTGTTTCCAGCAGTGCCGGATCGATCGGCTTGTCGGAGTAGCGCCGCACGACGCGGCGGTTGGCCATCTCTGCCAGCACATCGACCCCCTTGGGGGCTTCGTCGAGCGCGGGCGCAGTACCGAACCGCGCCTTGAGCACGGTCTTGAGTCGATCGAGCACTTTAACTCCTCAGCGGCCGAAAATGTTGGGAAGGGGAATGTTCGGGATCGGCGAGCGCGACGGCTGACCCGCCGGCTGCTGCTGCTGGCCGCTCGGCAGGACGTTCGACGCGCCCGGCAAGGTGCTGGCCATGCCCGGCGGATCCTTGGCCGTGCCGCGCACCACGTTGAGCGACGGCGACGAGGTCGAGCCGCGTGCCGTGGTGATCAGGTAAGGCGCCGACGGATCCTCGGCGATCATGAAATTGATCGTGGTGTCGGTGGTCGAATTGCCGAGGTTCGTTCGGGTCGAGATCCGTGCCGTCGCGCGATTGCCCTGCACCGTCAGTCCCTTGTCGGTGATGACGCCACCTGCAATGGAAAGCTGACCGGCAATCGGACTGTCGTGGTTCACGAAACGGTTCAACACCAGGGAGATGGCATTGAGCAGATTGCCGACGCCTACCCCACCTCTCTGGCCTACCGCGCCCAGCAGGTTGCCGAGCGTCTGATCGATGACGCCGCTGGCCGCACCCGTGGCCGCAGTGCCCAGTATCTGCAGGGTCTTGTCGGCGCCGACGAAGATGTGGCCGCTGAGCTGCGTGCCGCCCGCCATCGAGGCCCTGATCTGGTCTGCCGTGGTGCCACCGCCGCGGATCGAGATTCCATTGGCATTGAGCTTGCCGTCGATCGTCACTTTGACGGCGCCACCGAACTGATTGCTGCCCGAAGTACTGCGCAGCATCTCGCCGATGATCAGGTTGTTGGCGTCGCCCTTGAAGTCCAAGGCTAGCGCGGGCTGGCTGCCGTTGACGGTGCCGGCCAGAGCCAGCGAACCGCCATAGAGCCCACCCTTGAAGTGTTGCACGGTCAACACGCCGTCCTTCAACGTCGCCGCGAGATCGGCATTGCCGATACGCAGCGACCCGCTAGCCAACGTGCCGGCCGACAGCTTCAGCGAACCATCGACGGAACGCAGCGGCGCGGTATCGATCGGCTTGGCAGCGGCCGCCTGCTGCCCCCGCGCCGGCGCACGTGCGGGCGCAGCACTGCCGCCGCCACCGAGCTTGTCGAGATCGAGCACATTGGCGCGCAGGTCGGCATTGACGACGGGCTTACCGGTCAGCCTGGCATCGATCGACCCTTCGATCGCCTGACCATTCAGCACGACAGTGCCCTTGTAGGCGGCCGATTGCGGCGCGCCCTTGGCCGCTCCCGGCAGCGCTAGCGTGCCGCTCGCCTTCACGTTCTGGCCCGCCGCATTGACCGTAAGTTCACGCAGGGTGAGCTGCTCGATCGTACCGGCGATGCCGCCGCTCGCACTGACCGCGCCAAGGTCCGATGGCCCGGAGGCTCCCACGACCTTGAGCACGCGGCCCATGTCGGGAGCCTCGAAATTGAACGCGACATCGGGCCGGGGCTGTGGCGCCGAGTAGTTCGCCACCGTGCCACGCACGGCAAACCGGCCGCCACCGATGTTGCTGACCTTGACGTCGTTCAGCCGTAGCGTGCTTCCCTGCAACGCCACATCGACATCGACTCCCTGGATCGTCTCCTTGTTGTAGATGAGCTTTGCCACCTTGGCCTTCAGCCCGATCGAGGGGCCGGCAGCGGGTTGTTGTGCCGATGGTGCGGACGGCGACGTGGCTTGCGCCGATGCCGCGGGTTTCTGCGCAGCCGCGGGCACTAGGAAGGAGTCGAGATCGAGCGTGTCGATGCTGAGGCTGGTCACGATCGACAGCGGCACGCCGAACGTCACCACGACGCCACCGTTGCCCTTGAGGTCGTCGAGTTCGAAGACCGCGTCACTTACCTGCACGTTGCCGCCCGAGGACGCCATGCGCCCCTTGAGGCTGAGCTTCTGCAATTTGGAGGCCGGCACCGAAGCCATGTCGACGTCGAGCCAGCTCAACGTCTCGCGCAGCTTTGGCCCGACCAGGCTGAACTCTCCGGTCACACTCGGCTTCGCCGCATCGCCCGTCATGGTCGACTTGGCCTGCAGGACCATGTCGCCCGGCAGCGTGGCGGAGAGCTTCGGCACAGCGACGGCACCGCCGCGCGCATCGAGTTCGACCACCGCATTACGGATGGCCCTCTTGTTGTAGACGATCTCGCCGACATCGAGGGCGAGCTTGGCCGTGACGTCGCCCAGCATGCTGCCGCCTGACGAGGCCGGCGCAACGGCCGGCCGGTTGCCGGTCGACGGCGGAGTGGCAGGCGGTGCGGCCGGCGGCGCCGCAGGGCGCGCGACGGCTGCCATCCACTTGTCGAGATCGAGCTTGGGGATGGCGATCTTGCCGTCCACGGCGAGTGCTGGCTTCAGAGTTACTGCGAACGAACCCGAGCCGCTGTCCTGACCAAGGGTCATCTTGAAATCTTTGGCGGCAAAGGCGGTTTGGGAGGCCTCCACCGCGCCGTCGAATATGAATTTGCCCGACAGCAGCGGCGGCAATGCGGGCTCGGGCTGTCCGGCGAGCTTGACCAGCGTGCCGACGAAGCCCGTAAGCGAATCGGTCGCCACGGAGGTAACACCGGCAACTCGCGCCGCCGGTCCCAGTTCGCTCAGCGTTCCCCGGAACGTGAGCTTGCCACCTCCCGCCTGCAGCGTGACGTCCGCATTGTGGCCGTTGCTGCCCTTGCTGCCGACAGCGAGGTCGAGCTTCAGGGGCGAGCCGTTGATGTCGGCGCCGCCCGCCAAAGCATAAGGGCCGTCGATCGAACCGACCGATGCAGAGAAGTTCGCCTTGTCGGCGACCACGGAAATGCCTGCCTTGGAATCACTGAAGATCAGCGTGCCGTTGTCGATGGTGAGCCGGCCGAGCGACAGCGGCTTGGGCGAGGCCGGTTTGGAAGCAACGGGCTTGGCTTCGGCGACCGACGGCGCGAACTCCCAGTTCGGCTTACCCTCGGCGGTGATTTCGAGCACGATCTTGGGCTCGATCAGCGTCACCTCGCTCACTTCGATATTGCCGGCAAGCAGGCCGAACAGCGACGGCTTCACGGTAACCGACTTCATCTCGACCATGCTGGCGTTCTTGGAACCCGGCACATTGGAGAACTTCACGCCGGTGACCGAGACGGTCGGCGTCGGCAGAATCGACAGCGAGATCGGACCGTCGATCACGAGGTCGCGGCCGGTCATGGCCTTCACCTCCGACACGATCATCGGCTTGTATGAATTGACGTCGATGAAGAGGGGCGCCGCTACCAAAGCCACGACGACCAGACCGACTACACTACCGCCGCCAATCAGGAGTTTCTTGCTCAGGCTCGAAGGCATGGGATTCTCCTGCAATCCGACTCGAGGCGAACACTAGCGCATCGCTCATACACACGGCATAGAGAAATCGGAGCTTCTCACATGACCGAGATCGTCAACCTGCAACGCGCGCGCAAGGAGCGGGCACGACGGGAACGCGAGGCGCAAGCCGATGCCAACCGTCGCCGCTTCGGACGTACCAAGGCGGAAAAGGCATCCGACCGGGACGCCGAAATCCGAACGACGCGCACCCTCGACGGCAAGCGCCTCGAGGATTCCGAAAAGAAAGACTGAACTCAGCGCGGCGTCTTGTTGACCGCAAGGCGCTCGAAGAAGGAGCGCGTGTTCTGGTCGGCCCCTGGCCCGGCAACCGCTCGCACGTTTGTGAGCTCGATCCGCCGGCCGGTATCCGTGTCGATCAGCACCGGATCCAACGGACGGCCGTCACCACGGTCGACGAGGTCCATCGGTCTGCCGTCGCGTGCTGCCGCCCCGTAGCGATCGCCCCACTGCTTCAGGCCCACGATCACCGTGAACAGCGCGGCGCCTTTGTCGGTCAGGCGATATTCATGGCGCAACGGTCGCTGGCGATAGGCCGTCTTGCGGAACACGCCGGCCTCGACGAGTTTCTTCAGCCGCGCCGTCAGCACGTTGCGTGCGATGCCGAGGTTCTCCTGAAAATCATCGAAACGTCGCACGCCATAGAAAGCGTCCCGCACGATCAGCAGCGTCCATGGCTCGCCCACGACATCGAGCGCCGAAGCGATCGAACAGTTCATCTGCTCGTAGGAGGTGCGCCGCATCGGGAAAGTATAAGGCGGCAGGCGCAGGGCGCAATCTGCCCCGTCGCCCAGACCTGAGGTGCTAGCTGCGCCTGCCCAGCCGCAACACGAGATAGCCGACCACGGCCGAAAGCACAGACCCCGCCAACACGCCCAGCCGTACTTCGGCTTCGTAGCGGGGATCCTGGAAGGCGAGCGTGCCGATGAACAGACTCATGGTGAATCCGATGCCGCCCAGGATGGAGACGCCGTAGAGCGTGCGCCACGATCCACCGGCCGGCATGGCTGCCACACCGGCGAGGATCAGCAATCCGGCGCCCAGGACAATACCGATCTGCTTGCCGAAGAAGAGGCCGGCCAGGATCCCGAGCGGCACCGGCTCGATCAGACTGCCGAGCGACAGATCGGCGAGCGAAAGTCCCGCATTGGCAAAGGCGAAGGCCGGCATGATCAGCCACGCCGACCAGGGCTTCAGCGCGTGCTCGAGATGGATTGCGGGTCGCTTGTCGTCAGCGACGCCCGACACGCGCAGCGGAATGAACATCGCCAGCACAACGCCAGCCAGGGTCGCATGCACGCCGGACTGCAGCACAGAGACCCAAAGGGCCGCCCCCACGACGGCATAGGGCCCGATACGTCGCACGCCGGAAGCGTTGAGGATGGCGAGGACGGCGATGCAGGCGGCCGCAATCGCCAGCGCCTCGACGGAGAGCTGGCCTGTATAGAAGACGGCGATGACGACGATGGCGCCGAGATCGTCGACGATGGCGAGCGTCGTGAGGAAAACCTTTAGCGCCAGCGGCACGCGGCTTCCGAGTGCGGCCAGCACTCCGAGGGAAAAGGCGATGTCGGTGGCGGCCGGAATCGCCCAGCCGTGCAACGCCACCGGGTCGCCCCAGTTGATCGCGGCGTAGATCAGGGCAGGCACAGCCATGCCGCCTACGGCGCCGGCGATCGGCAGGGCCACCTGCGAGGGTCGCGACAGTTCGCCCTCGACCACTTCGCGTTTGATTTCCAGACCGACCAGCAGGAAGAACACGGCCATCAGGCCATCGTTGATCCACAGCAGCAACGGCTTGCTGAGACCAATCTCCCCATAGGACAGGGTGAGCTTCTGGCTGAGCAGTGTCTTGATGGAGCCGTCGAGGGGCGAATTGGCCAGCACCAGCGCCAGCACCGCCGCGCCCAGGAGCGGCACGGCGGACGCCGCTTCGCTGTCCATGAAGGATTTCAGCCTGCCGGCCATTGGTGCGTCTCCCACAAAGCAAAACGCCCAGGTCTTTCGACCCGGGCGTCTCTTAGACTGTCTCTCTAGGCCAGGGCTAGTCGCGGTTCTGGCCCATGAAGCTCATGAGGAACTGGAACAGGTTCACGAAGTCGAGGTACAGGCTCAGCGCACCGAAGATGGCGACCTTCTCCTGCACGTCCGTGCCCCAGGCCTCGGCATACTGCTCCTTGATCCTCTGGGTGTCGTAGGCGATCAGGCCCGAGAAGATCAGTACGCCAGCGGCCGAGATGATGAAGCTCATCGTGCCCGACGGCCAGATCATGTTGACGAGGCCGGCCAGGATCAGGCCGATCACGCCCATGAACAGGAACTTGCCCATCGCCGTCAGGTCACGCTTCGTCGTGTAGCCGTAGAGGCTCAGCGCGCCGAAGGCGGCGGCCGTCACGAAGAAGGTGCGCGCGACGCTGGCACCCGTGTAGCGGAACAGCAGCAGCGACAGGCTGACGCCCATCAGTGCCGTGACCGCCCAGTAGACGGCCTGTACCGCACCCGTGCTCATCTGCGCCGCGCGGAACGACGTCAACAGCAGCAAGCCCAGCGGTGCGAAGATCGCGATCCAGCCCAGGATGTTCAGACCGACGACGCGGCCTGCCTGCACCTGGAAGAACAAGCCCGCCAATGCCGGCGAGCTGAACAGTGCGAAGGCAACGATGCCCGAGAGAGCGAGGCCGGACGCCATGTAGTTGTACACGCGCACCATATGGGCGCGTAGACCGACGTCGAACGACGCCTGGTCGGCAACTGTGCCGGCACGGTTGAAGGTGTCGAAGTTTGCCATTTGAATTCAGCCTCCAAGGGGGCCTCGTTTTGCCGAGCCCCTTCGCCGGGTAATTTGGGGTTACAGCTCGACTGAATCAATAGGGATTCGAGCGCGCGAGATTGCGATTTCGCGCCCCACGGAGAACTATTTGCGTCACTCGTTACGCAACAAAGCCAGCGGCCGCTGCCGCAAGGCCGCCAAGGTGCCCGCCAGACCGAAGGCCAGGGTGAGCGCCATCGCGCCCAGCGCAACGGCAATGGCCACTGTCGGCAGGAAGGTCCAATCCAGGTTCATCAGCCGGCGAACGACGAGATAGGCACCCAAGGTGCCGACGCCCAGAGCCGCGACGGCAGTTGCGAGGCCCAGGGCGGCAAACTCCCAGGCGAAGATGCCGGCAATACGTCCGCGCGTGGCGCCCAGTACTTTCATGACCACCGCCTCGTGCACGCGCCGCCGCTGCGTCGCCAGCATCGCCCCTGCCAGAACCAGCACGCCGGCCAGGATGCTGAGGAAACCGATGACGCGGCTGGCAAGGCCGATATTGCCCAACACGCTCGCCGCCGTCTCGATGGCGTCGCGGATGCGCACCACGGTGACGTTGGGGAACTTGTCCGTTATCGCCTTGAAGATCGGCTCCTCCGCCTCGGGCGTGGACTTCACCGTGGCGAGGAAGGTGTGCGGCGCCTTGTCGAGGGTGCCCGGCGAATAGACGAACACGAAATTGATGGCGAGCGTCGTCCATTCGATGCGCCGCAGCGAGGCGATCTTGGCGTCGATGTCACGGCCGAGCACATTCACCGTGATCGTGTCGCCGATCCCGATGCCGAATTGCCGTGCCAGGTTCTCGTCGAAGGAGATGAGCTGCGGCCCGCGATAGTCGGCCGGCCACCATTCGCCGGCGACGATGCGAGAACCTTCAGGTGGCGTTGCCGAATAGGTCACGCCGCGATCGCCTTCGACGGCCCAGCGCGCGTCGGACGGTACGGCAATCTCGCTCACCGGCTTGCCGCCGATCTTGACGATGCGGCCGCGCAGCGACGGCACCTTGTCCAAAGGACCGGCGCCGGGAATGGCCGCGATGGCCTTCTCGAAATCGGCCATCTGGCTCGACTGGATATCGACAAAGAAAAAGGCCGGCGCGTCGTTCGGAATACGCTTTGTGATCTGTTCGCGCAGGTTACCTTCGATCAGTGCCGTCGCCACCAACACGGTGAGGCCGAGTCCCAGCGAGAGCATGACGATCGGCGTCGGCGCACCGGGGCGATGCAGATTGGCGAGCGCCAGTCGCAGCGCGGCAAGCTTGGGCTTGCCGACACGGGCGGCGCCCATCATCAGCAGCCGGGCCAGCAGCGGGAAGGCAATGAAGGCGCCAATCGCGCCCAGGACGAAGTAGGCCGCTATCCGCCGGCTGTCGGCGGTGAAGATGGTGAACGCCGCGAGCGCCACAGCCACGGCGCCGATCAGCAGCGCATCGCGCCAGGCCAACCTGCCCTGCTCGACCACGGCGCCGCGCATCAAGGTCGCCGCCGGCACGCCGCGTGCGCGGATCAGCGGCACGAGCGCGAACAGCAAAGAGACCAACAGGCCAAATCCGGCGGCGGTCGCCAGCGGACCGGCATAGAGCGCGACGCGCGCCCGCACCGGCAGGACGTCAGCAATCAGCGACTGCGCCACAAAAGGTAAAGCCGCGCCGACGACGAGCCCGATGGCGACGCCAATTGCCGCCAACACGGCGAGTTGCAGGAAATAGGTCGTGAAGACCAAACGCTCCGGCGCGCCCAGGCATTTCAGGGTGGCGATGGTGCGCAGGCGTCCGGCCAGGAAGCTCGAGATCGCGTTGCCGACGCCGACGCCGCCCACCAGCAACGAAGCGAGCCCGATCAGGCCGATGAACTGCGTCAGCCGATCCAGCCAGAAGCGGATGCCGCCGCCGGCTTCGTCGAGCCCGCGTACGCGCCAGCCGGCGTCGGGAAAGCGCGCCTTGAGCGCATCGATCGTCGCGCGGTCCGACCGGCCCGGCGGCAGGCTGAGCCGATATTCCCAGTTGAGCAGGCTGCCGGGCTGAACCAGTCCCGACTCGACCACCGCGTCGAACGGGATCATCAGCCGCGGCCCGAGGCTCGCAAAGGCGTTGAGGCCACGATCAGGTTCGCGGGCGATGATGCCGCGCACCTCGACCACGACCTCGCCGACGCGCAACATGTCGCCCGGCGCCATGTTCATGCGGCGGAGCGCGGACTCCTCGACCACGGCGCCCCAGATGCCATTACGCTTGGCAAGCGCATCGCTCAGGGTGCCACCGCCCTGGAGTTCGACGGCGCCATAGAGCGGATAGGCGGGCTCCACTGCCTTGAGCTGAACCAGGGCGGGCCGGCCGTCTTCCTTGGTCGGGCGCGCCATGGCGCGACTGTCGATCCAACGCACGAGCCGCCCCTGCTCGCGCATGAAAGCCATCTGCTCCGGCGTCGCTTCGCGGTAGAGGATCGAGATCGCAACATCGCCGCCCATGATCTCGCGGGCATCGGCGCGCAATCCTTCCTCGACGGCGCGGCTGAACGACAGGATCGCAGCGATCGCCGCCACGCCCAGCGCCAAGCAGGCGATAAAGAGGCGAAAGCCGCCGAGGCCGCTTCGCATCTCGCGGCGGGCCAGGCGCAGCGCGAGGTTCATGTCGGCAGCCTCACTGTGCCGCCAGAGCCGCCGGACGCATGCGATCGTCGGCGACCAGCAGGCCGTCGGCAATCCGCAGCACGCGATCGCAGCGCTCGGCGAGACCCATATCGTGGGTGATCAGGATCAGGGTCGTACCGTGGCCGCGCGCCAGCTCGAACAGGAGATCCATCACCTGCTTGCCGGTTGCACCATCGAGATTGCCGGTGGGTTCGTCGGCCAGCATCAACTTCGGCTGACCGACAAAGGCGCGCGCCACTGCGACGCGCTGCTGCTCTCCGCCCGAAAGCTGCGCGGGATAGTGGCCGATACGATGGCCGAGCCCAACCCGCTTGAGTGCGGCTTCGGCCAGCTCGAAGGCATCGTTGCGGCCGGCGAATTCCAGAGGCAGCGCTACGTTTTCGAGCGCCGTCATGGTGGGAATGAGATGGAAACCCTGAAAGACGATGCCGATATGGTCGCGCCTGAGGCGCGCGCGGTCGTCGTCGCCGAGCGATCCGAGATCGCGACCCACGACCTCGACCAGGCCGGAAGAAGCGCGCTCCAGACCACCCGCCACCATCATCAGGCTCGACTTGCCGGCACCGGATGGCCCGACAACCGCCGCAATCTCGCCCGCTGCGATGTCGAGAGTAATGCCCCGCAGGATATTGACCGTGCCTGCATCGCTTGCCATGTCGAGATGGACGTCCTTCAGCCGGACGATTGGCGGCGTGGTAGGCAAGCGGGCTCCTGGGATAGGCTACAAGGCAGGCGAAACGATGAAACTGCAGACTGCATATGGTCGTTTTGCGGCAAGGGTCAATTCACGGATCGTGGCGTTTCTGGTCTTTCTAACGTGCGTTGCAGCCCTGCCGGCTGCTGCACAAACCGGACCAGTCAAGCTTGCCATCCTGGGAGACAGCCTCGCGGCAGGTTATGGGCTCAGTCCCGCCCAGGCCTTCCCGGCCCGGCTCGACGCGGCCCTGAAGGCCCAGAACCGTAACGTCACCATCATCAATCACGGTGTATCGGGAGACACGACGGCCGGCGGGCTGGAGCGCATCGACTGGATGATGGCGGACAAGCCCGACATCGTGCTGGTCGAACTTGGCGGTAACGACGGCCTGCGTGCCCTCGATCCTGCCGCTACGGAGCGCAACCTCGACGCCATCGTCACCAAGCTCAAGGCCGCAGGAGCGACCGTGTGGCTGGCCGGCATGCTGGCGCCGCGCAACTTCGGCTCCGAATACGCCAAGGCCTTCGACGGCATCTTCAAGACGGTCGCCGACAAGCATGGCGTGCCGCTCTACGCCTTCTTCCTTGACGGCGTGGCGCAGGATCCGGCCCTCAATCAGCCTGACGGCATCCATCCGAATGCCAAAGGCGTCGACATCGTTGTCGAACGCATCCTGCCCTTCGTGACCAAGAACCTCGACGACTATGCCACGTCTGTTCGCCGCCCTGCCCGTCCCTGAAGAAATCGCCGACGAACTCTCGGCCCTGCAGTCGGGCGTGCCCGATGCGCGTTGGGTACCGGCGGAGAATTTCCATGTGACCCTCTGCTTCGCGGGCGAAGTGCAGGGCGCCACGATGCGCGATCTCGAAGAGGAACTGTCGGATATCGCCGGCCCGCCCTTCTCCGTGTCCATTGCCGGCGTCGAGCAGTTCAGCAGCGGCAAGCAACCCCGCGCCCTGGTCGCCACCGTGGAGCGCAGCGACCGGCTCGATTGGCTGCAGCAGAAAGTGTCGACCGTGGCGCGCAACTGCGGCATCGAGGTCGAGCGCCGCAAGTTCCGCCCGCATGTCACGCTCGCGCGCTTTTCGAGCAACGCGGAGACCGGCCACCACCTCGCCCAGTTCATGGCGAGCAACGGCACCCTGCGGGCCGGCCCGTGGATTGCCGAGCACTTTTCGCTCTATTCCAGCCGCAGCGGCCGCAATGGCTCGATCTACACGGAAGAAGCGAGCTATCTGCTGACGTTCTGAGGCAGCGGCTAGATGAAAGTGAGCAACCGCCTCGGATTGTGCACCAGGATGGCGTCGATCTCGTCTTCGCTGTAGCCACGCCGCTTCATCATCGGCACGACGTTGCGGAAGATGTGGCCGTAGCCATGGCCGCCAAAGCTTGCGAGCCGGGTGCGGTAGCAGATGTCGTGGCTGATCACGACGCGTTCGAGATGGCCCGCGGCAATCAGCGCCCGGATCAACCGGAGCCGCGTCGCGTCGTTGGGCATGTCGATGTCGGAAAGGCCGTAGTAGCTCGCTTCCTGCCCAAACAGGTCGAACTCGACCGTGACGCCGCTGTCGGCAAGCTTCAGCAGGCGCGGTTCGTCGAAGACAGTGCGGTCGATATGGCTGATGACGATACGTTCCGTCGGAAAGCCCGCCGCCTTGGCGAAGTCAGCGACTTCCTGCGGCTGGTCGGGATCGCGACCGGGATGGACATTGATTGCCGCACCCGTTTCCTGCGCGGCGACAAACGCTCCCTGCATCACGCGCTTCTCGGTATCGGTCCATGGCGCCTGGCAGCCGATCTCGCCGATCATGCCGGCGCGCGCGTCGGTGCCCCAGGCGCCGTCGAGGATCTGGCCGATCATCTCGGCGGCGAAATCGTCGACCGTGCGGTGGTGGTTCTTCGGGTCCTGGTAGTCGTTGACGTAGTAGCCGCAGCCCATGACGAGATGCACGCCGGTGCCGGCGGCAATGCGCTGCAAGCCCCTGGGATCGGGTGAGAGGCCACCACAGGTCAGCTCGACGATGGCATCGCCGCCGTCGTGCTTCATCATCGCCACTTCGCGCGTGGCAATGTCTTCCAGGTCGAGCATGTACTTGCGGCCGGAGCGCTTCAGCCCGTGGCCGTAATTCATCTGCCAGACATTCTCGAGCGTGATCTCGGGACCGAGATCGTTGTCGGAGCGCGTGCCGGGCGGACGGATGTCGCAAAGCACGTGCTCGTGCATCAGCGTCCGGCCGAGCGCCTCGGGCTCGATGAGCCCGAGGACGGTCTGGATCTTTCCTTTGAGGTCCTTGCGCGTCATTTACCCGTCACTTCGCTCGGTCACTGGGGCTCCAGCTTGGCGGCCGTGACGACTTTCTGCCACTTCGCGGTTTCCGCAACCATGTGCTTGGCGAGATCTTCGGACGAACCGCCGAGTTCGGCGGCACCCGCGTCGCGGATCTTCTTGATGATGTCGGGCGACTTCGATGCCTTGACCAGCTCGTCGCTCAACTTCTTCACGATATCGGGCGGCGTGCCGGCAGGCGCCGCGACGTACCACCAGGGCGCCGCATCGAAGCCGGCAAAGCCCTGCTCGGCGATCGTCGGCACGTCGGGCAGCGAGAACCAGCGCTTACCCGAGCTCACGCCCAACGCGCGCAACGCGCCCGACTGGATGTGCGGCAGGTACGGCGGCAGATTGTCCATCGTGCTGGGAATGTGGCTGGCCAGCAGGTCCTTCAGCACCAGCGAACTGCCGCGATAGACGACATGCTCCACCTTGAAGCCGGCCAGCGACTGGAAATATTCCATCGCGAGATGGCCGGTGCCGCCGATCGCGGGTGAGCCGAAGCTCACCTTGCCCGGGCCCTGCTGCTTGCAATATTCGACATATTCCTTGGCCGTCTTCACCGGCATGCTGGGATGAACGGCGAGCACGTTCGCGACTTCGCCGAACAGCGCCACCGGAGCGAAGCTCTTCGTCCCGTCATAGGGCATGTTCTTGTAGAGGAACTGGTTGGTGACGGCGGTGCCCACCGTACCGAGCAGCAGCGTGTAACCATCGGGCGGCGACTTGGCGACGATCTCGGCGCCGACATTGCCACCGGCCCCGCTCTTGTTGTCGACGACGACGGTCTGGCCCCAGGCTTCAGTGAGATGCTGTGCCGCGATGCGGCCCAGGAGATCGGTCGTGCCAGCCGGCGCGAACGGAACCACCATGCGGATCTGCTTGTTGGGATAGGTCGACTGGGCCCAGCCGTGACGGGCCAACATCGGTGCTGCCAGCGACGCTGCGGCCGTCGAAGCGATCACCCTGCGGCGGGTGATTTTATTGGTCATAGAAATCCTCCCTGAATTCGGGCGACTATATCGCCGACATCGGGGGAGATTAAAGTGACGGCAGCGTTGATTGGATACTCCGACCGCATATCGGTACGCAGCGGCGAGAAAATCGCCTTCAAGATCTCAAGCACCAGTCCCGGCCCCTACAACGCCACTCTGGTGCGCATCATCCGGGGCGATACCAATCCCGGCGGACCGCCTCCCAAGCTCGAAGACATGTCGGATCTGTTCGATGGCCGCTTCGCCTCGCGCGTTCAGCATGCCTGGACAGGGTCCTACGGTCTGGTCGAGAGCGCACGCGACGCGAAGCTGCCGGCTGCGCTGCAGGTCGAAGCGCTGATCTGGCCAACTTTGCCCGAAGATGCACCGCAGGCCGTCCTATCACGCCGCGATCCCGCCACTGGTGCAGGCTTTGCGCTGATCCTCACGCCCGATGGCATGGTGCTGGAGACAGGCAGCCATCGCGTGGCCGTGGGCAAGAAGCTCCGCTCGCACGTCTGGTACCGCGTCTGGGCCAGCGCCGATTCCGAGACCGGTATCCTGCGCGTCGGACAGCAGCCGCTGAAGCGCGCCTTCGCCGCCGACGACGAGGGGGAAGCGAAAATCTCCGTGACAGGTGGACTGACGCTCGATGCGCCAGCGTCCCTGATGATCGGTGCGGAAGCGGCAGCCGACCGGCCGGCCCGCCATTGTTTCAACGGCAAGATCGAAGCGCCGCAGGTGATGGGCTTCGCCGCCTGGGATTTTTCGCGGCGCATGGACTCGATGGAGATCGAGGATACCGGCCCTAACGGCCTGCATGGCCGGCTGGTCAATCTGCCGACGCGCGCCATGAAGGGCGCGGCCTGGACCGGCGCCGAGCGCGACTGGAAGAAGGCGCCGCATCACTACGCCGCCATCCACTTCCACGACGACGACCTGCACGACTGCGGCTGGCAGGACGACTTCAGCTTCACCATCCCGAAGGATATGAAGAGCGGCGTCTATGGCATGCAGCTGAGCTGCGGGACGCACCGCGACGTCATTCCCTTCTTCGTGCGGCCGCAGATGGGCAAGCCGCAGGCCAAGGTCTGCTACCTCGCGTCGACCTTCACCTATCAGGTGTATTCGAACTTCGCGCGCGGCATGTACGACGAGGCGTTCCGTAAGAAGGTCGCCGACTGGAAGGCCTATCCGAACAATCCCGACGAACACAAGGACTACGGCCTCTCGACCTATAACCTTCATCGCGACGGTTCGGGCGTCAGCTACTCCTCGCGCCTGCGGCCACTGCTGACCTGGCGGCCGAACTATCTCTCCTTCAACGACGAAGCCGGCTCCGGCCTGCGCCACCTGCCGGCCGACACGCACCTCACCGGCTGGCTCGACCGCATGGGCATCGCCTTCGACGTGATCACCGACCACGATCTCGACGAGAAGGGAGTGGAGTTCCTCTCCTCCTACAAGGTCGTGCTGACGGGCTCGCATCCCGAGTATCACACCGAAGGCACCCTCGATGCGCTGCAAGCCTACACGGAGAACGGCGGCCGGCT
>CALROF020000097.1:0-23068 GCA_943369775.1 Reyranella massiliensis 521 | reverse complement strand
CTTGTCTTCGGGACGAAGCCCTTCCTCCACCTCCATCGTCACGGAGCCGTTGAGCAACGGTACGACGCAAATCCCGCAGATACCGACCCGGCAGGAGAAGTCGATTGCCACACCGATCGCTTCTGCGGCCTCGAGCACGGGCTGGTCCGGGGCGAGCGGCCCGGTTTTGCTGGACTTGCGGAATTGAACCTCGGCTTGCGCAGAAGGAGCGGCGGCTGCGGCGGCAAGCGGAGTGGCGGGTGTTGCGGCGTCCGCAAGGGCTATCGTGGCTGACGGTGGCGCCGCTGCCACATCCGGAGAAGGCGCCAGAGTTGCGTCGGAGGGAGCGCTCGTGACGGCCAGAGCTGAAGGTGCGGGTGCCGTCGCCGCTGCGGCGTGTGCTGCAGGCACGGCGCCTATGGCCGCGCCGAACGACTCTGTCTTGATCTTGGCCTTCGGTACTCCGAGATCGGCGAGCGCCGACTTGACGGCCTCCATCATTGCCGGAGGTCCGCAGACATGGACCCGCCTGCGGGCGATCTCAGGCACGGTGTGTGCGATGAACTCCTTAGAAATGCGCCCCACCGCTCCTGTCCAAGGGGTTTCGTCGGCACGATCCACAGTTATGGCGACATGCAGGTTTGCATGCCGCTTCCGCAGGTACTCGAGCTCCTCGCGGAAGATGACGTTCTGCGGAGTACTTGCCCCGTAAAGGAAGAAGATATCCCCGGGAAAGGCGCGGTCGGTGAGATAGCGTGTGATGCCCATCATGGGAGTGATCCCCACGCCACCGCTGATCAGGACGATACTGTCGGCTTCCGTGCCGGTGAAGGTAAACACGCCGGCGGGGCCAGACACCTCCAGGTGATCTCCGATCGCCACGTTGTCATGCAGATAGCGGGATTCCGCGCCCTGATCTTCCCGTTTTACGGTGAGCTCGACGTAGTCGCGCTGCGTTGGCGAAGAGGCGATCGTATAGGAACGCCGGATGCGCTTGCCATCGACCTCTGCGGAGAAGATCAGGAACTGGCCGGGCACGAAGGTGAAGGGGATGGGTCCGCCCCCCAGTTCTCTGAGCCGGAACGTCTTGACGTTCGGAGTTTCGTAGAAGATGTCGGCGACGCGCAGTGCACCCGACCAGGGCTTTGACAACTTAGCGGGAGGAGTGGTGTCGGCCACCCCGGGTTTCTGAGCGGATTCAACTGGGATCGCAGGAGCTGAAGGAGGGACCGGCCGGGGTGCCGCGCCAGAAGCCGCGGCAGCCGGCGGAGCGGTTGCGGGTTTGGGACTACTCGCAGCCGCAGCGGCCGGCGGAGCGGGTGCGGGTTTTGGCACGCCTGCAGGCGTGGGAGCCGGTGCCGCGCCAGGAGCCGTCGCACCAGCCGGAGCTGGGTTACCCGCAGGCGCAGGTGCGGGCGTCGCGCCGGGCGTGAGCCGCTGAACGAGACCGTCGATCCTGCGCAATCGTGCGTAGTGGATCAGGATTGCCCCGAGCATGAACGCCACCAGGAATACCATTGTCGTCAGGTGATACCAGGACAGGCCCCAGGGGCCTTCGTTCATCGACATCCCGACTGTGGCCGGCACGCTCATCTGCCCCTTGAACCAAGTGAGCGCGATCTGACGCGGCGGTTGACCCTCGTTGATGGCCAGTAGTGCGGCGGCGCCGCTTTCAGCTTGAAGGACTCCCAGCCGCACGCCTGATATGGCTCGCTGCATGGCGGTTGGGTCGTTGGCCGACAGCGCATGATGCAGCTGCGTCTGGCCAGTGGTGATCGCTTCCGACCCAGACCCGAGACGCTTGCCCGCTTCGGCCTCGATAATTCGGCGCGCCTCCGGCGTGAGCGATGGCATGTCCATCAAGGTCGCGTAGAATGGCTTTGTCCCGCTACCCCCCATGCAGCCCATTGCGCCGCAGCCGCCGCCAGACTGGGCGCTCGCAGTTGGAGGCAGCATTGGTGGCGGAGGCGCGCCCATGATGCCGCTCATTCCTATGCCGCCGCGCGGATCGGTCGGAGCGGGAGCCGGTGCTGGAGAAGAAGCGGTCGGAGCGCCGCCTCCGGGGTGATGAGCCCCGTGATCTACCGGATCGGTCTGGGCAGCAGCGGTCAAAGAAACGCCGAACAGCCCCGCGATCAGCGCGGCGAGAAGCGTATCGCGTGGGCGCATCGAGGAGAGTGTCACGAGAACAAGGCCTAGTGTCATGGATAACGGTGGTGGATTAACCTTCGTCGTCTCCAACTTCGAGAACGGCTTGGGCGACTTCTCGCTCACATGTCCTTTTTCATCCCAGGCATACCGGCAGCAGGAGCTGTCATAGAATTCGTGGGCGCGGGCGCGGCCGGCGCAAACCCGGTGAGAATCTTGCGCTGCTCTTCAGTGAGAAGTTTGCTCGCGTCGCCGACGGCGCGAACGAAGACGAGGCGTCCATCGCCGCGCAGCTTCTCGATCTCGCGGATCTTCGCCTCTATCTGGGTGGCGTCCGGCTGATCCGCGGCGGTAAGCAACCAGAGCGCCTGCTCGGCCTGCTCTACCGCGCGATCCGCGGCGCTCTTCGCGAGCAGCGCACGTTCCTTGGCTTTGTTCAACCCGGCTTGCTGGTCCATCGTGAGGGTGATGTGTTGCGGATGATCAAGGAAAAAGCCGGTCACGCCAATATGGTAAAGGTACGAAGCACCAGGGACGCCGGGTACGGCGGACTGCGTCAGAGACGTGGCGCTACCGCTCATGCTGTTCATGCTGGCCGCGGGGGCGGGCATCGAGCCTCCGCTGGGCATCGGTGCGCCGCCACTCGGGGGCATCATTTTGTCCATCATCCCCATCATCTTGTTCATCATGCCCATCATGTTATTCGCCCCACCTGGGGGCGTGGCTCCGGCGCTCATTCCCGCCATCGCGGGAGCGGGTATTGCGCCCGCTGGAGGGGCCGCCATCGCAGGCATGCTCTTCGCGAGCGCGGCTTCGAGTTGTGCAACTCTTGCCTGCAACTGCGAAAGCTGCTGCGCAAGCGCAGGATCAACGTGTGTTACTGCGGGCGCGGCGGAATTCGGAGTTTGCGAATGCGATTTGTCGGCGCTGACGAATATGAAACAGCTTCCCGTCGTGACAGCGACCAGGAACACGCGCAACCAGCAAAGATAATGAGTTCTCATTGTGATGAACCCTCGATTTTCTGATGCCGAACCGCAAACCCGGGTGATTAGCGAACATTATGACCGTCGAGCATGCGGGAGCGGTAGCCTCGGAAAATACTCAGATTCGCACGTACCGCTCCCGCACTTCTTGATTTAGATCAAGCCGCGCAGGCAGCCGGCGGACGACGTTATTCGGACCATCCGCGTTTGTTCCCTTGTCGTAACCAATTCTCTCGCGCCGATCTGAGTAGTTTCCGGGGCTACCGCTCGCGCTGGCGCCACGGCACTAAATGAGAAGGCGAGGATTCGACCCTCGATAAAGAAAAGCGAAGGAGTTTACTGTGACCAAGTTCAATACCTTTACAGCCGCATCTGTTGCGCTCTTGTCTGTGTCCTTCCTTGCTTCCAGCGTTGTCGCCGCCGACTTGGATGGCGTCATGATGAAGAATGGCAAGATGATGATGATGAAGGACGGCAAGGCGGTGGGTCCGATGGACAAAGAAATGACCATGGCTGGCTGCTGCACGATCATGCCGGACGGCACGATGAAAATGAAGGACGGGCACATGAAGGAAGGCCAGTCGATGACGATGGATGGCAAGATGATGCAGGATGGAAAGCCGATGGACGGCATGGGCAAGGGCATGATGGACGGGAAGGGCAAAGGCATAATGGACGGGATGAAAAAGTAGCCCTCCGAGCCCTCCGATCTGACGACGGCCGGCATCTCCTTGATTGGCGGAAATCGTTATCCGACCGTTCGGGCCAGGGGCCACGTGGCCGGAAGGCCTGCCTGTAGGCGGCCTAGACCAAATTCGACGGTTTCTGTTTGGCGAAGAGACGGCTGGATGAGCAAGAGAGGTACGGTGCCTGCGATGTTCGCGAGGCCTAACTGTTGTTGGTAAGCTTCGAAGCAGTGCTGAGTAGTTTCCGACTCTCGCTCGATCAACTGCAAGGGCCTACCCTGGGTCTACTGAGTCTGGCGGCCCCACTGAAAAGATCATCAGCCCAGAGCAACCTCCGATTCCCTAGAGAGCACGCGGGTAAAGAGTTTCGCGAGATTCGATGAGAGCTAGATAGCGCACTTGATGAATAGAAAGAGGAGAACTCGGTAATGGGTATTCGTACGTACTTGGCGCTTTCATTAGCCGCCACCGCCCTGGTGGCATGCGGACCAATGTCATCGGGAACGGTGAAAGATCTGAGCATCCGCGACTGGGTTGGTCACAGTGCCGCTCACCTCATTCAGTCTTGGGGAAAGCCGCATCACGACTACCCGACGGCGGACGGTGGCCAGGCGATTGGGTACATGTTCGCCAATCAAGCGGTAACAGGACCGAAGTCACAGGTTATCTTTAAGGCCACGAATTGCATGATCAACTTTACGGTGGATCGCAACGGAATTATCGACGACGCGACGACGACCGGGTCAAAGTGCAGGATTGGTCCTCATGGCGATATGCATCCGCCGGCAAGCCGAACTTAGCCGTGTTTGTGGCGGCGAACAGTTATTCATTGGCCGATTGGACGCTCCACGATTCTGATGGCCGTCATTACATTTGCTACGAAGCCTATCATCGCTTCTTGAACCCGCCGGATATTCTGGGTGGGCCCATGCTAGCGGTTGTCGCAGCAGGATTTGTCGTCAATTTAGTCAGCATGAAGTTGCTGTCGGCAGGATCGTCGACAAGCCTCAATGTAAAAGGGGCGTACTTCGAGGTGTTGAGCGCCAGCTCGGCTCGCTCGGGGTCATAATCGCCGCAATTGTCGTCATGCTGACAGGCTGGAGGCTGGCCGACCCCATCATCAGCGCCGGCATTGGTCTGTTCATTGTTCCGCGCACCTGGATGCTGCTGAAGCAGGCGATCCACATCCTTATGGAGGGCACGCCTCCCGAAGTCGACATGCTGCTACTCGAGCGCAAATTGAAGGAGATTCCTAGCGTGATAGCTGTGCATGACTTGCACATCTGGACGATCACATCCGGTATCGACGCAATTAGCAGTCATTTAGTCGTGTCTGACATTACCCAAGCGAGGGCGATCCTGGTCGCTGCGAACGAAGGCATGAAAACGACCTTCAACATACGGCACACCACATTTCAGATAGAAGACCAGCTCCTTCGCGAAGCAGAAGGGCAGCGAAGGCTTTAATATGTCTCAGGAGCTTGCTTATGGTAAGCGCTTGGCCACCAGCTGGCGCGGCGCCCTTCAGACGGGAATGCTCGTCAAGACCTCCATTGCGCTTGGTTTGACCGTTCTTCTTCTAATCGTAGGCGGTTGTTCGCGGGAGATCGGAACGAAATACGAGCCGCCGCTAGCGGACCGACTAATGCCTGGCTCATCGACGTTTGCGAATGCGGTTCGACTATTGGGCAAACCCTTCAAGACGAAGGGCACCTTGCGCGGCATCACTTGGGCTGAATGGTGGTACCTGAAAGATCATCGCCAGCGCACAGAATCACAAAACTTGCTGGCACTGTTCGCTGCTAACGGCACGTTGCTTTCGATCGTCCGGCGTCACGACAACCAACCCCAGCTTGCACCCTCCAACGACTAGAGGTTCAAGTGCAAAGGTGACCGATCCGTCCGAAGTCGGCCTGAAACCTGGCGAAGGCACTGTTGTGAAGCTCTCTGGGGCGCAACGCAGCATCACCACTGACGTGATTGTATAACCCCTTCGCGCTCGTAGATAAGAGATTTTGGTGAATACTATCGGACATCAGCTGGCATCGGCATTTCGACGGAGTGTACGCTTCGTCCGGATGTTCTGCGTGCTGTTCTTAGCACTCGCTAGTATCGTACATGTTATTAGCGATTTTAGCGCGAGTAGCGCCGGGATGAGCGCAGGGCAGACCGTGGTTTCCAGCGCGCCAAACGATCTCGAGGACGAGGGCGGCCAGGGCGCGGAAGCCTGTCATAGCTGCTCGGTGTCGCCTTATTTCACCGCAGCATCCGTTCTCTTCGCTGCCGACGCTTCTTCCGAAGTGCCTGAGGGACGCCTTGTGCAGGTGTCCGTTGCCTTTTCGCGCATAACAGGGCGCCCCCCCAAGAACTGATCCCGCCTTGTTTTCGATCGTCGTGCCGAAGTTTCCGGTGCGGCGTGCTGATGAACGCTTTTCTGGGATCAAATCATGTCAATCCGCGTAGTGGGAGCGTTGTGCGCAGCGCTGCTCGTCGTCACGCATACAAGCGGTGCCTCGTCGCAGACTCCGCCTCTGGCTGCGCATCGCACGACGACAAGCGGTCAGCAGCCCGCGCCGAACGGCGTGCTGACCCTTCGTCAGGCTCTACAGCAGGCTGTAAATGCCAGCCCGCGCATCGATATCGCTGACCGCAACATCGGTATGGCCGATGGCCGACGCCGTCAGGCGGGCGCAATGCCCAATCCGACGATAGGCTTCGAAATCGACAATTTCGCGCCGGGCAATTCCGAGAATGTCGGCGGTGCCGAGACGACGCTGATGCTGAGCCAGCTCATCGAGCTGGGCGGGAAGCGCGACGCGCGTGTGTCCGCAGCACTCGGCGATGCAGATGCGATGAAGTGGGAGAAGGACGCGACCCGGCTGGAACTCCTTTCGGAAACGACGCTCGCCTTCGTCGAGGCGCTTTCGGTGCAGAGGCGTATCCAGATTCTGGAGCGTCAGGCGGCCACCCTTGAGCGGCTTGTGCCGCTGATGCAGCGCCGGGTCGATGCGGGTGCTTCGTCGCCGTCCGAAGTCACGCGAACCCAGACCGCGGTCGGCGTGACGAGGCTGGAACGCGAACGCGCGCGCCTGGCTTTTGCGGTAGCTCGGAGGGAGCTCACCGGATTAATGGGGCGTGATCTCCCAGCCTTTACGTCTATTTCCGGCGACTTTAATCGTCTTGTCCGTCCTGCACCGCTCGAAGTCTTGATCAAGGCGATCGACGACAATCCGCAGCTCATGCGCTGGACGGCCATACGGGCCCAACGTGACGGCGAACTGCTGGTCGCACGCCTGAAGCCCATTCCCGACGTCACGGCCAGCGTAGGCTGGCGCTACTACTCCGACACCCAGCAGAGTGCTGTCCGACTAGGTGTTTCAATGCCGTTTCCGGTGTTGGATAGAAACCGGGGCGGAATCCAAGAAGCGCAAGAAAACTCCCGTAAATCTCATGCGGAGCGAGCCTCTAACCGGCTTGCCCTGATTGCAGTCGTGGCGAAAGCACACGACACCGCAAATAACCAGCTCATCCAGCTTGATCTCATTCGCAAGACGATCTTGCCCGCGGCACGCCAGACTTACGCGACCATCGAAACGGGGTACGGCCAGGGACGCTTCACCGTGCTGGAAATCCTGGACGCTTATCAGACTGTCGCCGACGCGGAGCTGAAGGAGCACGAGGCGCTGACGAGCTTCCATTCGGCCGTTGCCACAATTGAGGGACTCACCGCGAGCCCCGTGAACGTTACGAGGGCACGATGATGAATTTTGCAAAGAAGGCGCTAGGCTATTTGACGGTGGCAGTCATATGCGCCGGCATTTTGGCCGCCGCCGGCTACTACGTCTTCGATACGCGATTTGCCAACCAGTCCAAAGCCGCCGCCGGCGCCAAAGGCGGACACGGCGAGAAGGAAGGGGACAGCCACGATGAGGGTGTAAAGCTCACCGATGCGCAGGTGACGGCCGCAGGTATCGAGCTGCTGACAGCAAGTCCCCGGGAACTGCGCGATATTCTGCAGCTGAATGGCACGGTGCAGCCCAACCAAGAGACCCTGGTCAAGGTGACCCCACGCTTCCCCGGCGTCATCCGCAGTATGCGCAAGCGGCTGGGCGACAAGGCTAAGAAAGACGATGTGCTCGCGAGCGTCGAGAGCAACCAGAGCCTGACCGTTTATGAACTCAAAGCACCGATCGACGGCACCGTGATCGACCGCGACGGCACGCTGGGTGAGTTCGCATCGGAAGCGCGGCCGATTTTTACAATCGCCGACCTCTCCACCATGTGGGTCGATTTCGCGGTGTTCCGGAAGGATTTCTCGAAAGTCCGGATCGGGGACGCTGTTTCCATCGACGTTGGCGACGGCGGTGCGCCTATCGAAGCCAAGATCGACTACCTTTCGCCAATCGGCGCTAGCGATACGCAATCGGCCATAGCGCGGGCAATCGTTCCCAACAGTGGACGCCTGCGTCCGGGCTTGTTCGTCGACGGGAAGGTCGTCCTGTCGGCGCGGCCAGTCGATGTCGCCGTCAGTACAAACGCTCTTCAAACGCTCGAAGGCAAAAACGTCGTCTTCGTTCGCAACGGCGAAACGTTCGAGGCGAGAGAGGTCGAGCTGGGTAATCGGGATGCCGATTGGGCAGAAGTAATATTCGGTCTCGTCGCCGGTGACGTTTATGCAGCCAAGAACAGCTTCGTGATCAAGGCGGAGATCGGCAAGGCCGGCGCCGCTCACGAACACTGAGGCGAGAGGCCGAACATGATCAATAAAATCCTGGCGTTCTCCATCCAGAACCGTTGGTTCGTCATCGTGATGAGCATCGCGGTCGGTGCGCTAGGTGCGTGGAACTTCACGCGCCTACCGATCGATGCGGTGCCCGACATCACCAACGTGCAGGTGCAGGTCAACACTGTTGCGCCGGGCTACTCGCCCCTGGAGGTCGAGCAGCGCATCACCTTCCCACTGGAAACCGCGATGGGCGGCCTGCCGAAGCTCGAATACACGCGCTCTCTGTCGCGTTATGGCCTCAGTCAGGTCACCGTCGTTTTCAAAGACGGTACTGACATCTACTTCGCCCGCCAGCTCGTGAACGAGCGCATCCAGCAGGCCAAGGAGCAGCTTCCCCCCGGCACAGAAACCGCGATGGGGCCGGTCTCAACTGGTCTCGGCGAGATCTACATGTATGCGGTCGAAGCCAAGCCTGGGGCGAAGCGGCCGGACGGCGAACCCTATTCGGCCACGGACCTGCGGACGATCCAGGATTGGATCATCAAGCCGCAGCTCCGCACGGTGCCAGGCATTGTCGAGGTCAACACGATCGGCGGTTACGAGAAGCAGTTCCACGTGCTGCCCGATCCCACGAAGCTGATGTCCTATCGCCTCACTTTCCGCGATGTGATGCAGGCGCTGGCGACACACAATGCGAATGTCGGCGCAGGCTACATTGAACGCAACGGCGAGCAATACCTTGTCCGCACGCCCGGCCAAGTGAATACTCTGCCGGAGATCCGCGACATAGTCATCGGCACACGCGGCGGAGTACCCATCCGCATTTCTGACGTGGCGGAGGTCAAGGAAGGAACCGACCTGCGGACGGGCGCCGCGACGCTCGACGGCAAGGAAACCGTCATCGGCACGACGATGCTGCTGATCGGCGAGAATAGCCGGACGGCCGCTCAGCGCGTTGGCGCCAAGCTGGACGAGATTGCTCGCTCGTTGCCTGACGGAGTTGTGGCGAAGGTGATCTACGACCGGACCAAGCTTGTCGAGGCAACAGTCTGGACAGTCGAGAAGAATTTGCTCGAAGGCGCTCTGTTGGTCGTGGTCGTGCTGTTCCTGATTCTCGGCAACTTCCGCGCAGCCTTCGTCACGGCCTGCGTCATTCCGCTGTCGATGCTCTTCACCATCACCGGCATGGTGGAGAACCATATCAGCGCCAATCTGATGAGCCTTGGCGCCATCGACTTCGGCATTATCGTCGACGGTGCGGTGATCGTGGTCGAGAACTGCCTGCGCCTGCTGGCCGAGGAGCAGCACAAGCGCGGTCGGCTGCTTACGCGGAATGAGCGCTTCGAGACGATTCTTGCGGGTGCCAGCGAGGTCATCAAACCGAGCCTGTTTGGCACTGTGATTATCGGCGTCGTCTATCTGCCCATCCTTACGCTGACCGGCGTGGAAGGGAAAATGTTCACGCCCATGGCCCTCACAGTACTCATGGCTCTTTTGGGAGCCGCCATTGCCTCGATGACACTGGTGCCTGCAGCAGTGGCGCTTCTGGTCACCGGGAAGGTCTCCGAGAAGGAGAACTTCTTCATGCGCGGCGCCCTGCGCCTTTACGCACCGGCGCTCGAAGGCGCCATCCGGTTGCGCTACGTCGTCGTTGCGATGGCCTTGGTGCTGGTAGGCGTGGCGGGCGTCGCGGCCTCGCGCATGGGCGGGGAGTTCATTCCCTCACTCGACGAGGGCGACATCGCCATGCATGCGATGCGCATACCCGGCACCAGCCTGACCCAGTCAGTACAGATGCAAGAAGCGCTTGAGAAGGCGATACTGGAATTTCCGGAAGTCAAGGAGGTCGCGGCCAAGATCGGCACGGCCGAGGTCGCAACCGACCCGATGCCGCCGAATGTCGCCGACAACTTCATCTTCCTAAAGCCGCGATCCGAATGGCCAGATCCCAACCGCTCCAAGGCCGACCTGGTGGCGGCCATCGAAAAGCGTGTCGAGCAGATCCCCGGCAATAATTACGAGTTCACGCAACCCATCCAGATGCGCTTCAATGAGCTGATCTCCGGTGTTCGCAGCGATCTCGGCATCAAGATCTTCGGCGACGACCTCGATACGCTTCTGTCAATTGCCACCAAGGTCCAGTCCGTCGTGCAGGCCGTACCCGGCGCTGCCGACGCGAAGACCGAACAGGTGAGCGGCTTGCCGATGCTCACTGTGAAACCCAACCGTGCGGCTCTCGCGCGTTATGGCATTACGCTGGCGGAACTCCAGGAGGTGGTGGAGATCGCCGTCGGAGGCCGAGAGGCGGGGTTGATCTTCGAGGGCGACCGCCGTTTCGATATCGTGATCCGGCTACCAGAGCGCATGCGCGTTGATGTCGATGCCCTGTCGTTGCTTCCGATTCCCATTCCTGCGCAAGTGGCGGGAAAGGAGAACGGAGCCAAGGATGGTCGCGCGATTGTGCAGACTGGCCTTGGCATGGCGGCCCCGTATGTGCCGCTCTCCGCCGTGGCCTCGATCGAAATCGCACCAGGTCCCAATCAGATCAGCCGCGAGAACGGTAAGCGGCGCATCGTCGTTTCAGCGAATGTGCGCGACCGCGATCTCGGTTCCTTCGTAAGCGAAGTGCAGAGTCGCGTCGCTGAACAAGTCAAGCTGCCGGCGGGCTACTGGATCGGTTGGGGCGGCCAGTTCGAGCAGCTTGTCGGCGCTACAAAGCGCCTTGCTATCGTCGTGCCGGTCGCGTTGATGTTGATCTTCGTCCTCCTGTGCATGAGTTTGGGAGCGGTTCGCGATGCACTCCTGGTCTTCAGCGGTGTGCCATTGGCTCTGACCGGCGGTGTGGCTGCTCTCGTGCTCAGGGACATTCCGCTCTCGATCAGTGCAGGCATCGGCTTCATCGCCTTGTCTGGCGTTGCCGTGTTGAATGGCCTGGTCATCATCACCTTTATCCAGGGACTGAGAAACCAGGGGCGCACGGTCGCGGACGCCGTGCGCGAGGGGGCCATGAAGAGGCTCCGTCCTGTACTCATGACCGCGCTAGTCGCGTCGCTGGGCTTCGTGCCCATGGCGATCGCAACAGGCGCAGGCGCCGAAGTGCAGCGGCCACTGGCCACCGTCGTCATTGGCGGGATCATCTCGTCGACGATCCTGACGCTGGTCGTTCTACCGGCTCTGTACGCCCTGTTTCATCGAGACAAACCTGTTCAAAAAGAGGAGATGGCATGAAGAAGATCATGATCGCAGCGATGCTGATGCTGTGGGCTGGCATGGCGGTGGCGCAGCATAACCACGCCGCTACCAAGGGACCGAACGGCGGGCCCGTCCACGATGTGGCCGGGGTGCATGCCGAGCTTGTGATGGTCGGCAACGCCGTGTCCATCAACCTGCTCGACGAAAGCAACAAGCCGACGTCCGCTAAAGGCTTTAGCGGCTCTGTGCTGATCGTTGCCGGATCCTCTCGCGAAACCGTGCAACTCGCCGTCTCCGGCGATAGCTCGCTGAAGGGCGAAGCGAAGGCGACCATTCCGTCCGGCGCACAGGTAACCCTAGTGCTAAAGAACGCCGCCGGAAAGTCAGGTCAGGCCAAGTTCTAAGGGAATCAAGGCGCGGCAGTCCCGCGGGGCCGCCGCGTCCCCACCCCTCGTTCCGAATGGAACAGCTGCCCCATCTCCAGGGCGGCCGACAGGAAATGTACTCGCAAAGAATGCTTAGTGTCGTGGCAGAGAAATTGTCGCTGAACGCCGGGCAGCGCCGCTGGCATCGCGAGCGCAGATCGGCGTGGCTGCGCCTCGTGGCCCTCGCGATATTGGTCGTGAATCTCGGCCTCGCTGGCACGCAGGACAGCGGAATCGTCTATGAGAACATCATCGTTGTCTACGGCGCCCTGACGATCACAGCATTGATTCTCGCAGAACTCCGAAGAGGGACGACGTGGCTCTCTTGGCTCTATGTGGTTTTCGATGCGATGCTCGTTTTCATTCTCTTTCACGAGCATCTCTTTGCGCCCGGCAAGGATCTCGATCACACGCTCACGGCACCGTCGCTCGCAATCGGCTTCGTTCTGCTGACCCATGTTGCCCTCCGTCTACGGCCGGTGCTTGTTTTCCTGTTCTCAGGTTTGGTAATTTTGGGTTGGCTGGCACTGCTGACCGTCGCGGTGGAAGCCCACTTGGGAAAGGGCGCGGCCCACGCGTGGTCAGCGTTTCTCACGGAAGCGGCACTCGCCGCAGCGTTCGGCTTTGCCGCGCTGGTCTGCGGTTTGCTCACTCACGATCACAATGTCATCCTGAGGACTGCGGTCCTGGCGGAACGACGACGCGCCAATCTCAGTCGCTTCTTCTCGCCGACTGTCCTGACGGAGCTGCAAGCGACAGGAACCTCCCTTGCCCTCGGTCGACGCGAAGTGGCGGTGATGTTCGTTGACCTGCGCGGGTTCACGAGTCTGAGCGAGACGATCCCCTTGGAAATGCTGGCCAGGCTCCTAGCTGAATTCCGGGAACTGGTAACGCGCGAAGTATTTGCGCACGGAGGTGATCGACAAGTTCCTAGGCGATGGAGTGATGGCGGCCTTTGGCCAGCCGAAATCAACGGCGGACGACGCTGCACGCGCCTTGGAATGCGCCGTCCACCTGAGTCGTATGCTGCATGACTCGTCCGAGATGCGGCGGCGCCGGTGCGACGTGAATCCACGCGCTGGTATCGGTCTGCATTTTGGTACCGCGATAGGCGGCGTCCTCCGCAGTGGCTCGCATGACGAGTTCACCCTCGTGGGCGACGCGGTCAACGTCGCGCAGCGCCTGGAAAGATTGTGCAAACCCCTGGACGCGTCGATCGTTGCGTCATGGGAGGTCGTCGAAGCAGGCGATGGAAGAGAGCTAACCGACTGGAAGTACGAGAACGGAGTTGAAATCGAAGGGCGCAGTAGACGAATGCGCATCGCCTACATTCCGAACGAACTGGGGAGAGTGACGGGGGAATTGATTCAGCAAGGAATCGGCCGATGAAAGCGTTTGTATTGATTGCCGCGTTGTTCCTGTTTTCGAACTTGTCGCAGGCCCAGGACGGCAGAGACATTGTCACCGGCCCTCATGACGGCAAGATGCAGGAAATTGCCGATGTGGAGGTAGAACTGCTGGTAGGCGAACGCGAAGTAACGCTTTGCCTGTACCGTCAGAATGCACCGATCGATACGAGCAACTACAAGGCCATCGTGACTGTCGTTTCGGGGGCGAACCGCGAGCAGATCGTGCTTCGGCCCACCACCGCGGGCAGGTTGGTAGGGAGCAGCACATCAGCGCTGCGGCCATATTCCGCCTTGTCATTAGAACTGACCTCACCGAGCGGCACGACAGCCACTATTAAGTTTTAGGAAGACATCTCATGCCGACCCAATTCCCAACGAACGAAACGCAGAAACCACATTCGCACTCTCATGCGAAGGGAGAGCCACACGGGCAGAAGGGAAGTAGGCATTCACATTCACATGCGGGCTTCCTTGGTCGGTATGCCGAGTTGATCCTATCGCTCGGGAGCGGACTGCTGGTAGGCTTAGGCTTCGCGATCGAACAAGGGGAATGGGCACCCGGTTGGGTATCGCTGACACTCTATTGCGGGGCTTATCTGGCGGGCGGCTCCTACACTGTACGCAAAGCCTTTGACAACATACGCCGCGGCAGGTTCGAGATCGACACGCTTATGCTGGTGGCGGCGGCGGGCGCGGCGGCCATCGGCGCCTGGGCCGAAGGCGCATTGCTTCTGTTTTTATTCAGCCTTGGACATGCGCTTGAGCACTTTGCCATGGGCCGGGCTACGCAGGCCATAGAAGCCCTTGCCGAGCTTGCGCCCCAGACTGCGACCGTGAAGCGTGACGGACAGACGCATGAGATTCCGGTTGATCAATTGGCCGTTGGCGACGTCGTCGTCGTGCGGCCGAACGAACGACTACCTGCGGATGGCTTCGTGATCCAGGGACAGTCGAGCGTAAACCAGGCGCCTGTAACGGGCGAAAGCATTCCGGTCGACAAACAGCCCGTTCCAGACCTCGACATCGCACGGACTAGACCGGAGATCATTGCCTCTTCGTCGCGTGTCTTCGCAGGGACCATTAATGGCTCGGGGGCGCTCGAAGTCCAGGTGACTCGCAAGGCGAGTGAGACCGTTCTGGCGAAGGTCGTTAAGATGGTCAGCGAGGCGGAGTCTCGCAAGTCGCCTACGCAACGCTTCACCGACAAGTTTCAGCGGTTCTTCGTTCCAGCCGTCTTGATCCTGGCCGTCTTGCTGTTAGGGGCAGGGCTGGTCGTCGACGAACCGTTTGCCGCGAGTTTCTACAGGTCAATGGCGGTGCTTGTTGCCGCCAGCCCTTGTGCGCTGGCTATCGCAACGCCAAGTGCCGTGCTCTCGGGCGTTGCACGAGCGGCTCGGGGCGGCGTTCTCATCAAGGGCGGCGCGCCGCTCGAAGCATTGGGCGCCGTCCGCGCCATCGCATTCGACAAGACGGGTACCCTGACCGAGGGAACCCCTCGCATCACCGACGTTGAGCCAGTGGAAGGGGTAACGGCCGAGGAGTTGCTGGCAGTCGCGGTGGCCGTGGAATCCGCCAGCGACCATCCCCTGGCGCTCGCGATTGTGCGGGACGGACGTCAGCGCCTTGGGAATCGAACGCTGGAGCCCGCGAGCGACGTGCAGAGCCTCACCGGACGCGGCCTCCAGGCTAAGATCGGTGGCGATGTCGTGTGGATCGGGAAAGCGGAGATGTTCGGCGCGGATGGTGTACCAGCTATCAGTCCTGACGCCAGGTCCGCGATCGAATCACTCCGCAATTCTGGGCGGACAACGATGGTGATCAAGAAGGGGGAGAGGGATCTCGGTGTCATCGGGCTGATGGACTCGCCGCGATCGGCCGCACGGCAGGTGATCGCTCGTCTGCGTGAACTGGGTATTCGCCGCATGGTGATGCTTTCGGGTGATCATCAGAAAGTAGCAGATGCGATTGCTAGCGAAGTTGGCCTCGATGACGCCCGCGGTGATCTTATGCCCGAGCACAAGGTCAAGATCATTGGTGTTCTTAAGGAGGAGTCGCGGCTGATCGCGATGGTCGGAGACGGTGTCAATGATGCTCCGGCCATGGCGGCCTCTACGGTTGGCATCGCCATGGGCGCTGCAGGTTCCGATGTGGCGCTGGAAACTGCGGATGTTGCCTTGATGGCAGACAGGCTTGAGCATCTTCCCTTTGTCGTTGGTCTCAGCCGATATACGCGCTCCATCATCCTGCAAAACCTGTTTGTCAGTCTCGGTGTGGTGGCACTGCTGGTGCCTGCGACAATCATCGGCCTGGGAATAGGACCGGCTGTCGCAGTCCACGAAGGATCCACGCTGCTTGTCGTCATAAATGCACTGAGAATCCTAGCATATCGGAATGACGCCCTGTGACCAAGGAGCGGTCGGCTCCCCCCAAGCCGACGAAGGAGCCTGTGTGCAGCTCCCAAGTCAAAGATCTTCTGGATGTGCATGACCCACCACCTAACCTTCAGGAGTATCCTATGAGACGACTCATCTATGCATTCGCGCTACTTGCGCTGACGGGATGCTCTGGCACAGTGCCCGCATCGGGCGAAACCTCTGACGGCGAGACGTTCACTGGCACCTTTAGCCGGCGATCCGATGGCATTGGAGGCGTGGTGCTGTTGCGCAGCGACAAGGGCGCGAGCTGCGAAGGTCGATGGAATCTCGACGAGGATCAGACCGGCTCGGCGGTCGTGGTCTGCAGTGACGGCCGAACCGGAACTGCGGAGCTGTCGGCCCAAGAAGCCAACGGCACGATGAAGGGTATGCTTGGAGGAAAGCCCTTCAAGGGGACTTTTCAGGATCCCATCCGCGTCCACGCAAAATAACTTGTTCGGCGATGACATGCGAGATCAGCTCGACTACGCCTTCGATCCGCTCCCTCATCAGAGCGACGTCGGCGGTCTCCAGCGCAACATCGATGCCGCCGCCCATCGCGACGCCGACCGATGCGGCGGCGAGCGCCGGCATCGTTAATGACATCGCCCTCCAGCGCAATCGGTCCTTCGGCACGATAAGCCCCGATCGCGGCAAGCTTGGCGTCGAAGAGAAGCTCGGTCCGCACGTCGAGGCCCACCAGGCTGCCGATCGATATGGACGTGCATGCATTGTCGCCAGCGCGCATCCGGACGCGGCTGGATCCCGAGAGCCTTCAGAAAGGCGCACACAGCATTCCGTCTTGATCCTGTAGGGGCTACAGGTCGCATCATATGCGGAATGTCCGGAACAGATCATGCGACACCTGCTTGAAATCGCGAATAGAATCGATGCGCTGAACAGGACCGTTGCCAGGGTCGTGCGATGGGGACTGCTCGCCAATGCAATCCTCATCACCCTGAATGCATTGAGCCGGAAACTGCTTTCTATCGCCTACTCATCGGCGTTCGACCTCCAATGGCAGTTCTTTGCCGCCACCGTCCTCCTGATGGCGGCTTATACCTTCCAGCGCGACGAGCACGTCCGTATCGATATCGCGACGGAAAAGCTTGGCGAGCGCGGACTTGCGTGGCTCGATCTCGCCGGCATTTGCCTGGTCCTTCTTCCCGTCTGCGTGGTGCTTGTATGGGTGAGCACTCCGCATTTTCTGACCTCTTTTCTCTCCGGCGAAAGCCGGGCAACCCGCGAAAGCACGAGTGAGATTCCCGGCTGGATCATAAAGGGCTTCATTCCCGGCGGTTTCCTCCTGCTCGGCCTGCAAGGCGTGGCCGAGGCGATCCGCTGCGTCGCGTGCATCAGAGGCGTTCTGCCGCGACCCGTGCGCCGCAATATGCTGATCGAGAAGAGCTGACATGGGCGAGATCTTCGCGCCCGCGATGTTCCTCTGCCTCGTGCTGGCCTTGTTCTTCGGATTTCCGGTCGCCTTCACCTTGGCAGCTGTCGGTGGCGCTTTCGGAATCATCGGCATCACGACAGGCCACTTCCACCCTGCCTTCCTCATCAACATGGTCTTCAGGATCCAGGGCGTATTCAACAACGATAACCTGCTGGCGCTACCGCTGCTGATCTTCATGGGAATGCTGCTCGAACGTACAGGCATCGCCCAGGATATGTTCGTGGCACTCAATCGCCTGTTCGGAAGACTTGCCGGAGGACTCGCCTATACAACGATCATCGTCGGCGCGGCCCTGTCGGCGATTACGGGATTTGTATCGGCGTCCGTCGTCGCCATCGGACTCATGACTTTACCGGTGATGCTCCGCTCGAAGTACGATCCGCGACTTGCCACGGGCGTGGTCGCCGCAGCCGGTACTCTCGCCCAGGTCATTCCGCCCAGCCTGGTTCTAATCATCCTCGCCGAACAGCTCGAAGTGTCGCTTCTCGAGATCTACCGCGGCGCGCTGTTGCCGGCTGCGCTGTTGATCGCGCTGTATCTGCTCTACATCTTCTTTGCCACGCGCTGCTTTCCGGAATGGGCACCGCCGGCGCCGGAGCATGAGGCCGCGACGCGATGGCAAATACTCGTCGAAGTGCTGCGGGCGGCTGGTGCACCTCTGATCATCGTCTCGGCGGTTTTGGCCGCAATCTACTTCGGCGTCACGACACCGACCGAAGGCGGTGCCATCGGCGTTTGCGCCATCCTGCTCGTGGGTCTGGTGAGCCGAAAGCTGACCGGCCGCAACCTCCGGCAGGCTCTAGATGTCACCGGGATACTCTGCTCCGGCATCATCTTCCTGTTGTTGGGGGCCTCGTTCTTCATACTGGTCTTTCGCGGCGTCGGCGGCGACCTCTGGATCGAATCGCTCTTCGCCCATCTGCCGGCCGGTCAGCTTGGTTTCATCGTATTCGTCAATGCTGCGATTTTCGTCCTCGCATTCTTCATGGATTTCTTCGAGATCGCCTTCATCGTGCTGCCGCTGATCGCTCCCTTGGCGCGGCAGCATGGCATCGACATGGTTTGGTTCACGGTACTGCTGGCCGTCAACCTGCAGACCTCGTTCATGCATCCACCTTTCGGGATCGCGCTCTACAATCTACGCAGCGTAACGCCCGCTACAATTCGGACGTCGCAAATCTATTGGGGAGCGGTGCCGTTTCTCGCGCTGCAAATCCTGATGGTGGGATTGCTCATCGCCTTTCCCCAGATCGTGACGCGCCCGCCGGCCGCACCACCAACCGGGCCCATAACCATCGAGTTGCCCGGGCCACCCGCCGACAATTGAAACGGGAGGAGCTGAAGAATCAAACCATCGTCGAGAGCGCATCGATCACGCGACAATCCATGACGCGGCCGTTCTTGCAGCTACGCACCATTCGCTTCAATTCGTCGCGCAGTACGTTCAGGCGGCTCAATCGGCTCTCGACCGCCAACAGTTGAGCGGACGCCAGATCCGACGCGGACTTGCACGACAATTCAGGCGTCTCCTGCAGGGCGAGCAGCGCGCGCACGGAGGCCAGTTCAAAGCCAAGGTCGCGAGCGTGGCGGATGAACGCCAACCTTCTTACATCCTGCTGGCCATAGATCCGGCGACCATTGGCGGCACGCAGCGCCTTCGGCAATACGCCGACACGCTCATAGTAGCGGATCGTCTCGATATGAACGCCGCTTTGCTTGGCCAGAGTACCGATAGGCATCATCACGGATGACCTCTTGTTCCTGTAGTTACTACAGGATGTATGATCGCGCGACGCAGGACAAAGGACAAGCGATATGGACGCGACAACCCTTGAACGCACGGTGCGATATCGCGTTACCGGCATGGATTGCTCCTCGTGCGCAGCGAAGATTGAAGGCGCAGCTCGCAAGTTGCCCGGGATCGACGATGTCAGGGTTTCGATCGCCTCCCAGGAGATGACACTCAAGCTGGGTGACAAGGGAACATCGTTGCCGGAGCTTGAACGGACGATCACCGGTCTAGGCTACCAGCTCACAAAGCTTGGCGCCGATGACGACGACGACAGGGTCCCGGACCTTTCCCATGTAAAACCGGCATACAAGCGTGCCCTCTGGATCGTCATCCTTCTTAACGTCGGTTACGGCGCAATCGAGATTGTCGGCGGCTTCCTCGCCGGCTCGCAATCGCTCAAGGCCGACGCCCTCGATTTCCTGGGTGACGGGCTGATTTCGTTTCTTGGTCTGATCGCCATTGGGTGGGGACTGAGGGCCAGGGCGAGTGCGGCACTGTTGCAGGGCATTTTCCTCGCGGCCCTCGGCGTCGGCGTGATCGTGTTCACGGGATACCGCGTGCTGGTCCTCAGCCAACCCCATGCCGAACTGATGGGCATTTTTGGCGCGGTTGCGCTTGCGGTCAATGTCGCTGCGGCTCTCGTCCTCATTCCTCATCGTACCGGCGACGCGAACGTCCAGGCGGTCTGGCTGTTCTCGCGCAACGACGCCATTGGCAACGCGGCCGTCGTCGTTGCGGCAGCACTCGTCTGGTGGACAGGAACGCCGTGGCCTGACCTCGTAGTCGCTGCGGTGATAGCCGGGCTCTTCCTGCACTCGGCCTGGTCCATCATTGGCCACGCACGCGCCGACCTGCAGCAGGCCGGTCGCACGGCCTAATGCGGCCGGTGCAGGACGTCGGAATCGGCTGCGCGCTTGCTGCATCCATCGTTGATCAGGCAAGCAAGGCCATCGCCATTTCGATGGGGCCGCGGCTGGAAGCCGGAATCGAGGTGTTGTCGGTCTTCAATCTCATCCTCGTGCGCAATCGCGGCGTGAGCTTCGGATTGTTGGCTAACCTTCCCTGGTGGGCGCTGGCGATTACTGGCCTCTTGGCCGTCGCAGGCCTTTCCGTCTGGCTGTGGCGCACCGACCGGAAGTTGGACGCCGCCGCTATCGGTCTGACTATTGGCGGTGCACTCGGCAACATTATGGACCGTATGCGGTTCGGCGCCGTGACCGATTTTCTCGACTTCCATGTTGGCATGTACCATTGGCCAGCGTTTAATTTCGCCGACATTTCGATCGTGAGCGGTCTTGCGTTGTTGCTCTGGAGAACGCGGGAAGAGCATCGGCGTGAACCTGCGAACTGAACAACGAAGAATACGGTGCGTTGATACGATTCAGCGCTCGTGGGCTGACGGGTGAATCGCAATGCCAGAAGAATATTCGTTATTGCCTGGCCGACGAGCGGCGCTGGTTTTGCCAGAAACCGATCGCCAATAAGGCCGCCATCGCGACTTGAGCGGAGACGCCCTGAATGGTCGGATAAAGCCCGAGAAAATCCATGCGGATAACCCCCGCCAGTTGATCAATGGGAATCCAGCCCGCCTCCTGCAGGGCCGCAATGCCCTTTCCGACAAGCACCACGCAAAGGACGGCAAGCAGCATCGAGCTGAAAGCGAAGAACTTGGCAATCGGCAACGAACGGCTGTAGCGCATCAACGCCGAGGCAATGATTGCAAGCATGGCCACCGCCGATGCCGCGCCGGCAAGGACGGCGCCGGCATTGTTCTCGTCCCATATGGCGGCGAAGAAGAGAATGGTCTCGAAGACCTCGCGATAGACGACGACGAAGGTCAGCCCGAACAGACCCCACATCGACTCGCGCGAGAGTGCGCGATTGAGCTTGTCACGGATGTAGCGCTGCCATTCGCCGGCTTGGCTCTTGCCATGCATCCAGATCCCGACCCACAGCAAAATCAGGGCAGCGAAGAGAGATCCGAAGCCCTCGGTCAACTCGCGATCCGCGCCACTGATGGAAATTGCATACGTGGCGAGGCCCCATGTGAGGAAGCCGACGGCCAAGGCCGCGATCCAGCCGCCATGAACATATCGAGTGGCTTCCGGTCGGTCGGCTTTGCGCAACATGGTCAGCATGACGACCACGATCAAGAGCGCTTCGAGGGCTTCGCGGAGAAGCAGGGTGAAGGCGCCGAAAAAGCTCGATGCACTGCTCGCATGGCGGGGGTCGAGCGCCTCTTCGGCTTGGTCCACTAGACCGTCGATTGTTTTTGCCTGCGTGCGAACGGCGTCCACAGTTGCTCCGCGTCCGATCGCGGCGCGCAGTTCTCCCATGGCGCCTTCAATGCTGATCATGAGGTCTTTGTTGCGCGCCGAGAGCAAAGGCTCGACGGGTTCGAAGCCGTCGAGATAGGCGGACAGGGCAAAGTCCGTCGCAGCGCGACGGTCGCCTTGTTCGTAGGAAAGGACTGCAGAGGTCAGCCGCGTGCGGACGAGCGCAAGCGAGGCGTTGGTCGAGGGTATTACGGCCGCCGGATTGCGCCGAAGATAGGCCAGAAGGGCGCTTGCCTTTTCGTCGCCCACACGACTGGCCAGCACCGCCGGCCGCTCGCCGACCAGGTTGATCAGGTTCATCTGCTGGCGAAGGTCCGCGTCGCTCTGCCAGAGCTGCTGCCCTTTAGCGGCGTCCGCAGCGGGAAAGGCCAGCGAGCCGACGTAAAGGGCAAGTGCCCAGCGGTCCTGGGACGGCAAGTGCGCGAAACTCGCCATGCTGGTGCCGTCGAGGCCCTGCTCTATCACTTGGTAGAGTGCGAAGAGGCTACGCTCGATGGCGCGCTCCTTATCGGTGAAGTCGATGGGAGGGGGCTTGAGGTCGGCTGCTGCAGGTCCCTTGCCGTTGCCGCGGGCACCATGACAGTTCGCGCAATGCTCGGCATACAGGACGCGCCCGGCCGCATAATCCGGCACAACGGCAGGCGCCAGCGGCACGGGATAGGCTTTGATCAGGTCCGCGGCCAGATTGCGCGCGAGTTCGGCGACCAACTCGGCCTTTTCCTTGTTCTCAATGGCCCCCTGAAGCTCTACGGCACGTTTGCGAAGATCGCTCTTGGCGTCGGACGCCGGCAACCCTTCCAGCCTCTCCGTCACCGACCCAACGAACTCGACCATCTCCTTGTATTCTTCGCTGCTGACGACAACGCCGTCTCGGACCGCACCGCCATAGTCGATTGCCATGTAGTCGAGCAGACGCCAGATCGTCAGTGCTGGTGCAGTGTCGGCACGGGCTCCAAGCAGGAAGAATTGGCTGACGAGCAGCAGTGCAAATGCCGCTATTCTAGGACTCAACATAATCGCCTGCTTCCGTACGGACTTGGTCGTGGACAAATATCAGATCGGTACAAACGGTCGCGTGACCCGGTGTGCCAGCTTCGCGCCGCAAGAGTATGCCGCAAAAGCGTGATGGCAGGTTTGTCCACGAGGGTCTGCGACGTATTGACTACATGACATCTACCGCGTGGCGTGTGGTCGAGTGCCCTCGACACAGGGAAGGCGCGGCGCTGACCTTCAGTCCGGGCTTCGACGACCGTAGCGTAACAGCCGCAGGGCGTTGGCGGTGACCAGCACCGTTGCGCCGGTGTCGGCGAGGATCGCCATCCAGAGCGGTGTGCTGCCGACGAGGGTCGTTACCAGGAAGATGGCTTTCAGGCCGAGCGCGAGGGCGATGTTCTGCCAGATGTTGTGCATGGTCGCCCGCGACAGCGAGATCAGCTCGCCTACGCCTTCGATCCGTTCCTTCATCAAGGCGACGTCGGCGGTCTCCAGCGCAATGTCGGTGCCGCCGCCCATTGCGATG
>CALROF020000096.1:0-23071 GCA_943369775.1 Reyranella massiliensis 521 | reverse complement strand
TTTTCAACAGCCTGCTAGAGCGATTCTAGGTCTGAGCGTATCCGGCTTTAGAGAAGTAGTTGCGGCATTCTTCGGGCGGGACGGTTGGCAGTAACTAGGCGATGGCGTGATAGACGGCGTCGTGAGTTCGCTGGGCGGCGTTTCGCAAGCCATGCTTGAGCCTTGAGAAGAGCATCTCGATCGGGTTCAGATCGGGCGAGTATTTGGGCAGGAAGAAGAGCTTGGCTCCGACCGTCCGGAGGCTCCTTCGGACAGCGCTGCTCCTGTGCGAACCGAGGTTGTCCATGATGACGATGTCGCCGGGCCACGTCGGGACGATCCCGTTCGCTGGCGATCAACGTCTTTTTTTCTAGTACCAACCCTTACTGAGCTTGACTCTCGGTATGGGATTCCTCGTAGTCGCGATTTGTGATTCGATTGCTCGTCTCCAGGTCGCTGACGGGGTATCGAATGGGAACGGCAGTCGAGGTTACGCGCTCGGATCATACGGCGTTGGAGCTTCGCCATCACGCCAGCAAGAGCGCGGATAGTGCGCAGGTTTGCCGGCTATTGGCGCTGGCGTCGGTGGTGGAAGGTCGGTGTCGTGGCGAGGCAGCGGCACTGGGCGTCATGGACCGTCAAACGTTGCGCGACTGGATCCATCGCTACAACGAGGCCGGGATCGGAAGGTCTGAAGTCTCGCCGCAGCCCAGGCCGAGCGCCGGCCCTGAGCGCGGCCCAGATGGCGAAGTTGAAGGCGGTGGTCCTGGCCGGCCCCGATCCGGCCGAGCACCAGGTGGTGCGCTGGCGCTGCGTTGACCTGCAGGCCGAGGTGGCGCGGCGGTTTGCCGTCGAAGTGCACGAGAGCACGGTGGGCCGGTGGCTGCATGAGCTGGGGTTGACCCGGCTGCAACCTCGTCCGAGCCATCCCCGGAAGATCGCCGAAGCGGAAGAGACTTTCAAAAAAACTTCGCCAGCCTGCTGACGGCGGCCTTGCCCGCCCGCGCGCTCGGTGGACCGATCGAGATCTGGTTCCAGATGCTATGAGGCAGGACACGGCCTGGGCTGATTGAGCAACATTGGCAGCATCCGCAACCAGACAAGGGAACCCGCCGCCATGCCGTCAGAGAAAACCGTCTATGTCGCCATCGAACTTAGCCTCACGTCATGGCTCGTGGCCGAACGCGCGCCGGGCATCGAGAAGCCGCGATTGCATCGTCTGGAGGGGGGTGACGCAGCGGCGTTGCTCAAAACGATCGGAGATCTGCGGTCGAAGGCTTCGGCCAAGCTGGGCTGCGCAATTGACGTGGTGTGCTGCTTTGAGGCTGGCCGGGATGGATTCTGGCTGCACCGATTGCTGGCCGCGCATGGGATCGCCGCTTACGTGTTGGAGCCGGCGAGCATCCTGGTCAACCGACGTGCGCGCCGGGCCAAAACCGACCGGCTCGACGCGGAGGGTATGCTGCGCGTGCTCGCCACCTGGCTGGCTGGCGATCGGCAGGTGTGCAGCATGGTGCGGGTGCCGACACCGGACGAGGAGGATGCCAAGCGACCGCACCGTGAGCGCGAGCACCTGGTGCAGGATAGGCTGCGCATCGAGAACCGCATCGAGGCATTGCTGTTCGCGCAAGGTATCAGGGGAAGGCCGTCATTACGCTCCTGGGAGCGCGACGTGGCGGCGTTGCGGACAGGCGACGGACGCGCCCTTCCACCATTGCTGCGCACCGAACTCCACCGCCTGCGCCGCCGGCTTGTGCTGGTCCTGGAGCTGATCCGCGAGCTGGAAACTGATCGTGCCCACGCATTTGAAGAAGCACAAGTGGGCGACACGATGGTTGGCAAGATCGCCGCCTTGCAGCGCATCCGCGGCATCGGTGAGAATTTCGCTGCCGTGCTGGCGCGCGAGGTGTTCTATCGCTCTTTTGGTAATCGTCGCCAGCTTGCAAGCTATGTTGGCATCACACCCATGCCCTACCAGAGCGGCGGCATGGACCGCGACCGAAGCATCAGTCGAGCCGGCAATCCACGGGCACGCACGACCATGATCCAGCTCGCCTGGCTCTGGCTGCGCTATCAACCCGACAGTGCGCTCGCCACTTGGTTTCGCGAGCGCGTGGGCACGCTCCAGGGGCGCACCCGGCGGATTGCAATCGTGGCGATGGCGAGAAAGCTCCTGATCGCACTGTGGCGCTACGTGGAGACGGGGGTTGTGCCGGACGGCATCGCGCTCAGGGCAGAAAGCGCGGCCACGGCATGATCTGACAGGATTGCTGCAGGCGGAGATCTCGCCAGCGGCGATGCGGGGAGCGCGACCGTCTTATTCTTTGATAGCCTCGTGCTATCGCGTTTCAGGTTGGTCGTGCCTCGTCGGGGCAAAGCCTCGTGCAAGAGGCATTATGGTGCGGGCCGCCGATGCAGCCCGACCGCATGTAAGGTGACGCAGCACCCGCTGCGATGCAGATAGCCCCGAGCCCGGAAGTGCTTTGAAAGCAAAACGATTAAGACAGGAGGGGCCATCGCAAAACAGCGTTGACACCTGAACCCTCATGTAAGGACGAGGCCAGGGTCGGCCAGAAGGGAACCCACGCCTATGTCTGGGCGCCGATCGGCTCGCGACCGTTGATGGTGCGCGATAACCGGCACGACTCGGCCTACATCTTCGGCGCAATCTGTCCGGACCGCGCCGTCGGCGCGGCGATCGTGATGCCGAAGGTCAATGCCGAGGCGATGAGCCACCATTTGAAGGTGATCGGCGCCGAGGTCTCGCCGCTGGCCCATGCCGTACTGATTTGCGACTGCGCCGGTTGGCACCAGACCGGGGGACGATTGCGCGTACCCGACAACATCACCCTGCTGCCCTTGCCGCCCTACTCTCCCGAACTGAACTCGATGGAGAATGTCTGGCACTACTTGCGCGAAAACATTCTCTGCTCAGGGGTCTGGGACACATACGACGACATCGTCGAGGCCTGCTGCGCCGCCTGGCGCTTTCTAACCGACGATCCTGCCCGCATCCGATCCATCGGACGCCGAGCTTGGGCATCGGTCAGCCTCTAAGCGGGTTGGTATAACTCAGCTTCTCCTCGTGGACGATCCCCCAGACCACGCGATAGCCCACACTCAGGCCGCGCTCTGCCAACTCGCCGACTAGCCCGCGCAGGGTGAACTCGCGCTCCCGACAGCGCTGCAGCAGCCAGTCCCGGTACTTGCCAACAAGCTTCCTCGGCCGGTACCCGCCGATCTGCCACGGCGCCAAGCTGCCGGTCCGACGATAGCGGTTCACCCAGTCGATCGCCGTGCTGATCGCAACTCCAAAGCGGGCCGCCGCCTAGTTACACGACAAGCCCTCCCGCCCTACCGAGAAGACTACCCGCTCCCGAAGGTCCATCGAATAGGCTCGTGCCATCCCTGCTGGCCTCCAACCCAGCCAGCAGGTTGAATTAGATCAACATGCCTTAGGGAATTCCCTTCGATTCCTTCTCAATTCATCCCGCTCTAGTTTCCGCCTGCTGCGCCGCGCCTCTCGCGGACCGGCGCGCTTTGGCAAAGGCACGATCGGCAGACATGAACCGAGCCAACATCGGTCCCACGAGCTTGGCCGGATCGATCGTTTGATCTGTTTCACGGCCGAGGGCCTCGGCGTAGACGACGAGATCCCGGTGGATTGCTGCCGGCAAATCCACCGTCAGCTTCACAGGCTTCTCGTCCAGGATGGCACCGAGCTTGAGCTTGGACATCGGGTTTCTCCTATTTGCGGTAAGGCTGAAGCACGAGATCGCGCGTCACGATGACCCGGACCGGATACCCGGGGCGGATCGTGAGGGTGGGCTGGACGTTGAGATTGCGCCGCACCACTTGCTGCCCGGCCTGGTTCAGCGTGTCTCCCGCACTGCGGCGCAGTGCACGGACGATATCGCTATCATTCTGGTCCGATCCCAGTTCGGTGCCGACCGCCAAGATTGTCGAGAGAAGTGCTGCCTTGAACAGGGAACCCCAGTGATGGTCGACGCCGTCTTCCAGACCGGCCTGACCGCGGGCATCCGCCCCAGGTAGTCGTTCGAGCACGATCGAGCGGCCGTTGGGCAGAAGCAGCCGCGTCCAGACCAGCAGAAGACGTGACTGTCCGAAGCTGACCTGGCTGTCGTAGACGCCGATCAGGCGTGCCCCTTGCGGAATGAGCAACGCGCCACCCGTCGGCGTGTCATAGACGTTCTCCGTCACCTGGGCGGTGATCTGTCCCGGCAGGTCGGATCGAAGGCCGGTGATCAGCGCCGCCGGAATGACGGCGCCGGCCTGGAGCACAAACGGCGAAGCGGGCCGCACCAGACGATCGGGAGTCGTCGTCTTCCGATCGACAGGCGCATTGATGAAGGCGACCTTGCGGTCTTGTCCATTCTGGATCGAGGCTTCGTCTGTCGCCGCAGCCCCCGCCGACATTGATGATTGAGAAGGGGGAATACCCGCGCCACCAGCCTGTGTCTGACGATTGCCGGGCGCGAACAGGCGGCTGACGCGCGCCGCCTCCGTCTCCTGCGCCCGGCGCTGTTGCTCCGCATCGGGCGATGACGGACCGGGCTGACCCTGAGCTGCCACGATCGGCCGGCCAAGGTCGCCCGGCAGCGGCGGCCCGAGTGGCGGGACATCCCGAGGAACACCCGTGTAGTCGCGCGGCAGCGCCGCCAGACCGTCCGCCACGCGCGGCCGGTCGGTGGTGTAGAGTTCCTGGGGTGAGACACCCCGTAACCGGTCGCTCTGCAAAGCCCACAGCACCGCGCCGCAGACCAGGAACAGGGTCAGCGCCGTCCCGCCGATCAGCACAGTGCGCGACAGACGCATGACTCGGGGTCCCTCCGATCGCAGCCTGAAGGGCTGAGTGGCCGTCGACTGCGGCGAATCCGACTGAGATTGATCGGTCATCGCTAGCGTCTTCCGTCCGTACGGACGATCCGGACGATCTGCTGGCTCTCCCCGCCCAATCGCAACTCAGCCGCAGCGAACAAGCGGTCGACGATCAGGACGTTGCCATATGCCCGGGAGTTGACGAGCTCCGGCTTGCCATCCGCACCGACGACGAAGAGAGGAGGCATCTCACCCTGCACAATGCCAGGCGAGAACTCGACATAGACCTTGCGCCCATCGTCGTAGGCGTTCACCGGTCTCCAGGGCGGCTTGTCGCCCTCGATTGAGTAACGGTACCGGCGCTGAGCGATCTCAGGGAGGACCGGCACAGGCGGCAGAGCGCGTAGGCTCTTGCCTCGGCTCTCCGGGTAGAACCATGCGACCGAGGGCATATAGGGGCGCTCGTGCGCTCGCAGCTCAATGAGATAGGTACGCCGGTCGGTGTTGACCACGAGGTTGGTCACGATGGCAGGCCGGGTTGGCTTGACCAGGATGTGGACACGACGCGTATCGCCGTTACCGCTCTCGGTGTCGCCAATGATCCAACGTACCGTATCGCCGGCCGCTACCGGACCTGCCCCCGTGAGCTGCTCGCCAGGTTCCAAGGCAAGGTCGGTGACCTGTCCTGGGGCGACGTAGACCTGATAGAGAGCTCCCGGGCTGTAGGGAAACACCTGCACCGCGTTGAAATAACCCTCGCGGCGCGGCTCCACGCGGGCGGCGCCATTGGCAGCCTCGACGCGCGCCACCGGGTCCCTCGCATCGCCCGATCCTCCGCGCGCCGGTGTCCAAGCCGGTGGAACGTGCAGAGGCCGCGGCGGCGGATCCTCGGCGGGCGCGGAGGATATCGGGAGCGGCGGCACGCTCTCGTCGTAACTGATCTGCGGCGGCTTGGTCGACGCGCATCCGGTGATCGCCAGCAGGGAGACGAAGACGGCTGGCCGCATGCTGCGATACCTCATTGTGCGAGCTCCTTCGACCAGTTGATGGCATTGACGAATACCCCGAGCGGATTCTTGCGCAGGCGATCGGCGTCGCGCGGCGTTTCGATCACGATGGTGAGGATGGCGGCCCAGCGCTCGGTGGCAGCGAGTTGGCCGCTTTCGAAGCGCCGCTCGGTCCAGGCCACCCGAAAACTCTCCGGCGATGCCCGGATGACGCTCGAGACCTCGACGGAGACCTGCATCTTGCCGAGCTTGGCAAACGGATCGGCGCGGCGCGCATAGTCGTTGAGGGTCGCGGCCCCACGATCCGTCGTGAACTCGTATGCCCGTAGCCAGCCCTGGCGCAGAACGACCGCGTCGGACGGCAGTGCACGCACGTCTTCGATGAAACGCGCAAGGTGAAAGGCGATCTGTGGATCGGTCGGCCGATAGGAGGCGTCAGCCGGGGCGATCGCCTGCGCCTGGCCCAGCCTGTCGACCTGAACGACCCAGGGCGTGATCGTCCCCCGGGCGGCCTGCCAAACGAGCGCTGTTGCCAGTCCCGCCGACAGCACGAGGCAACCGAACGCCATCAGGCGCCAGTTCCTGGCCTGCACGCGCGCGGAGCCGATCCGGTCGTCCCAGACCTGCGCAGCCTTCTGGTAGGGCGTCTCCGGCACCGGTGTATGGCCGTAACGGACGGACGAACGCTTGAACATCAATGGTTCCCTTCAGAGAGATCGATGGAGGCGCCGCCACCGCCGTGATCGCCGGAGCGGATGGCGTGCGTGGCGGCGGAAGCGCCGTGACTTGCGGCCTGGCTCCGCCTCATGCGCCGCGCCCAGGCGGGCGGCGCGTCCGGCGGACCCGCCGCAGTGCCGCTCTCGGCACCGCCGGCAGCGGCCCGCCCGCCCGCTGCGAAGCTGCTGGAAGCGCCTTCTGCTGCCCGGCGGAGCGGGCTGGCCGCGGCGGACGCGCCAGCGACGGTCACGCCGGACAGGCCGCCGGCGCGGTAGGCGGTTGCGGCTCCACCTGCCAGGGCCGCCGAGCCGCGGGCGGCCGCGCCCGCAGCACCGGCCAGGGCGCTCGCACCGCCGGTCGCAAGGGCGCCGCCTGCGGCGGCAAGCCCGCCAGCCGCCAGCCCGGTTCCCACCGCCGCGCCGGCCCCGAGCTGGGGTCCGCCCGAGACGATGCCGTTGGCGATGCCGGGCCCGAAGATGCCAAGGCCCAGCAGGGCCAGGGAGGCGAGCACCAGCGCCATGGCATCCTCGATAGACGGCTGGGCCCCAGTACCTGAGGTGAACTGAGAGAAGAGTGTCGAGCCGATCCCGACGATGACCGCCAGCACCAGGACCTTCACGCCGGAGGAAACGACATTGCCCAGCACGCGCTCCGCCAGGAACGCGGTCTTGCTGAAGAGGCCAAATGGAATCAGCACGAACCCGGCGAGCGTTGTCAGCTTGAACTCGATCAGGGTGATGAAGAGCTGGACGGCGAGGATGAAGAAGGCGAGTAGGACCACGATCCAGGCGAACAGCAGCACCACGATCTGGATGAAGTTCTCGAAGAAGCTGATGTAGCCCATCAGCCCCGAGATCGACTCCAGAAGCGGCCGTCCGGCATCGAGACCGACCTGGGCCACTCGCCCGGGCCGTAGAAAATCCGCCACCGACAGGCCGGTGCCAGAAGCCTTCAGGCCAAGGCCTGCGAAGCTGTCAAATACGGTACGGGCCAGACTGTTCCAGTTGCCGATGAGATAGGCGAAGACACCAATGAACAGGGTCTTCTTGACGAGCCGGGCGATGACATCCTCGTCCCGGCCCCAGGCCCAGAACAGCGCGGCCAGCGTCAGGTCGATCGCGGCCAGCGTGGCGGCTAGGAAGCCCACTTCGCTGCCCAGCAACCCGAAGCCGCTGTCGATGTAGCTGGTAAAGACTTCGAGGAACCGGTCGATAACGCCTGTACCGCCCATCGGCTTTCACTCCGTACCTCTTGCCCACGCGGCGGCGGGCTTATTCGTGGAACATGCGCACAGTGGACGGCTGATAACCGGTGTTGGGCGCGAGGAAGCGGCGAAGCTGTTCCCTCGCCTGGTCCTGGGCGGCCACGCGAGCGGCCGCCTCGAGGCTCTGTGCCCGGCCCTGCGCCGCGACCGTCGCCGTGAGATCGGAGAGCTGCTGCGCCTGAAGCGCGATGAGCTGGTTGCCGGCTTGCGCCGCCTCCAGTGCCCCCGCCGCGCCTTGGCTGGCATCGATCAAGGCGGACATTTCTGAGCGGTTGGTGTCGAGATTACCGACAACGGTCGCCTGCACACGCAAAGCGTCCTGGAGGCCAGCGACGGAGTTCTGCCATCGGGTCTGCGCATTGGCGATCAGCGATTGCGTCGACTGATTTGCCGATGCCGGCGCGTAAGTCGTCGAGAAGGCCCGATCGATCTGCTGGACGTCGTAGGCGATGTTCTGGGCTTGGCTCAGCAGTTGCCGGGTCCGTCCGATCGACTGCTGGAGCTGTTGCAGCGAGGAGTAGGGTAGGCTCGCGAGATTGCGGGCCTGGTTGATCAGCATCTGCGCTTCATTCTGAAGCGACAGGATCTGATTATTGATCTGCTCAAGCGTGCGCGCCGCGGTCAGCAGGTTCTGAGAATAATTGGTAGGATCGAACACGTGCATCTGCGCCGCAGCTGGCAACGCACCGCCGGAGAGAGCGAGGCAGGCCAAAAGCGTAACGCCGCAACGACGGATAGAAGTCATGACAATTCTCCTGTGCTGAGGTCGGGGATGAGATCGGCAGCCCACGGCGCGCCGCGAGCTTGAAGCCAGCCGGCAAGGAAGCCCTCGCGGCCATGCTCGGCGAGAATCCGTTCGATGAGAGCCTGGTCGGCCTTCGACGAAGCCGCCGTGAGGGCAAGCGCGACCTCGCCAAGGCCGAGTTCGAACAGCCGATTGCCGCGGCGGGACTGGCAGTAGTAGTCACGCTTCGGCATCGCCCGAGCGAGAATCTCGATCTGACGGTCATTAAGACCGAAGCGGCGATAGATCTCCGTGATCTGCGGTTCGATCGCCCGCTCGTTCGGCAGGAAGAGCCGGGTCGGGCAGCTCTCGATGATGGCCGGCGCGATGGCGGAGCCATCGATGTCAGAAAGCGATTGGGTCGCAAAGACGACCGAGGCGTTCTTCTTGCGTAAGGTCTTCAACCATTCGCGCAGCTGGTCCGAGAAATCCTCGTCGTCCAGGGCGAGCCAGCCCTCGTCCACGATCAACAGGGTCGGGCTACCGTCGAGACGCGCTTCAATTCGATGGAACAGATAGGCGAGCACGGCAGCCGCGGCGCCGGTGCCGATCAGCCCCTCGGTCTCGAAGACCTGCACCGACGTGCTGCCAAGCCGCTCGGCCTCCGCGTCCAGCAGACGGCCATAGGCGCCCCCAAGACAATAGGGCTGGAGGGCCCGCTTGAGGGCGGCCGACTGCAGCAGCACCGATAGGCCGGTCAGCGTGCGTTCGTCGACGGGGGCGGATGCCAGGGACCCGAGGGCCGACCAGAGATGGTCCTTCACCTCCGGCGTTATCGCGATCTTCTCCCGAGCCAGGAGGGCGGCGATCCAGTCCGCAGCCCAACCCCGCTCGGCGACATCGTCGATGGCCGCCAGGGGTTGGAGGGCGACGGGCTCCCTTTCCTCTTCGCCGAGCGCGCTGCCGAGGTCATGCCAATCGCCGTCCATCGCTAGCGCCGCGGCGCGGATCGAACCGCCGAAGTCGAAGGCGAACACCTGTGCCTTGTCGTAGCGCCGGAACTGCAAGGCCATGAGAGCCAGCAGCACGGATTTGCCGGAGCCCGTCGGGCCGACCACGAGCGTATGGCCGACATCGCCAACATGGAGGGAGAACCGGAACGGCGTCGCCCCTTCCGTCCTGCCGAAGAGGAGCGGCGGCGCATCGAAGTGCTCATCCGCCGCCGGACCCGCCCAGACCGCCGACAAGGGGATCATGTGCGCCAGGTTGAGCGTCGAGACCGGCGGCTGGCGCACGTTGGCATAGACATGCCCTGGCAGGGAGCCGAGCCAGGCGTCGACGGCATTGACCCTCTCCACCATGCAGGTGAAGTCGCGACCCTGGATCACCTTCTCGACGAGCCGAAGGCGTTCATCGGCGATGCGCGGGTCGTCGTCCCATACCGTTACGGTGATCGTGCAGTAGGCCGCACCGACCGCGTCGGCGCCGAGCTCCTGCAGTGCGGCATCGGCATCGATCGCCTTGTTGTGCGCATCGGTGTCGACGAGCGTCGACGCCTCGTTGGTCATGACCTCCTGGAGGATGGCCGCGATGGACTTCCTCTTGGCGAACCACTGTCGGCGGATGCGTGTCAGCAGGCGGGTGGCGTCGGTCTTGTCGAGCATGATCGCGCGCGTCGACCAGCGATAGGCAAAGGCCAGGCGGTTGAGCTCGTCGAGGATTCCCGGTGTCGTCGTTCCCGGGAAACCAACAATCGTGAGAACGCGCAGATGATCGTCGCCGAGCTTCGGCTCCAGGCCGCCCGTCAGAGGCTGATCGGCGAGTAGCCCGTCGAGGTACATGGGCACCTCCGGCACCCGCACGCCCTGACGTCGGGTCGAGGTGCAGGAATGCAGGTAGGTCAGCGTTTCGGCGTCCTCGAGCCAACGGCACTCGGGCATGAAGCCCTCGAGGAGTTGCAGGACGCGGTCCGTCCGGTCGGTGAAGCCGGCCAGGATCTCCCGAGCATCCGCGCCCGCCGCGCGGTGCCGGCCTTCATATAGAAAGCGCTCGGCGCCGGCGGATTCCCAAGCCGGCGGCAAATAGAGGAAGGTCAGGTAATAGGCCGACTCGTAATGCGCCCCCTCTTCCTCGAAGGCCGCCTTACGCTCGGCATCGACCAGCGCCGATGCTGCGTCCGCAAACCTTCCTTCCGGATAGACGCTGGCAGGCAGCCGCTGCGCCTCGACGAAGAGGGCCCAGCCCGATCCAAGGCGCCGCAGGACGTTGTTCAGCTGCCCAGCGACGCCAACCAGCTCTGACGGCACCGCCGAGTCGAGATCGGGGCCGCGGAAACAGGCCGTCCGCTGAAACGAACCATCCTTGTTCAGCACGACACCGGGAGCAACCAGTGCTGCCCAGGGAAGGAAATCTGCAAGACGAGTGGCAGAGTTCCGGTATTCGGCGAGATTCATCATGACTGCCCCCTCAGACGCTGAGCCGGCCCGGAATGCGCAGGTGGCGGCGCACCACATCGACGAAGAGTGGATCGCGCTTGGCGGCCCAGACGGCCAAACCGTGACCGACAAGCCAGATCACCAGGCCAGCCACCCAAAGGCGCAGTCCCAGGCTGATGGCCGCCGCCAGCGTGCCGTTGAGGATCGCGATCGAGCGCGGTGCACCGCCCAGCAGGATCGGCTCGGTCAGGGCGCGGTGAAGCGGCACCACGAAACCGGCAACGGGCTCGGTCATCAGACCAGGACCCCACCGCCGAACGAGAAGAACGAGAGGAAGAAGCTCGAGGCGGCAAAGGCGATCGAGATGCCGAACACGATCTGGATCAGCCGGCGGAAGCCACCAGAGCTGTCGCCGAACGCCAGTGTAAGACCGGTGACGATGATGATGATCACCGCAACGATCTTGGCGACCGGCCCTTCGACCGATTGCAGAACCTGCTGCAACGGCTGTTCCCAGGGCATGCTGGAACCTGCCGCAAACGCTGCCGCCGAGTACATCACCATGCTCAGCGACGAGATCGCGACCGCCCTTACGGCGCGACGGATGATTAGGCGATTCATTGACGTTCTCCTGCGGGTGAGAGGGCATAGTCCGAGCCGGCGCCGAGGCCCTCGACGCGGGCGAGTTCCGTCAGCCGCCGGGCACTCCCCCGACTCGACAACACGGCGATGAGATCGATCGTCTCTGCGATGAGGGCGCGCGGCACCGTGACGACGGCTTCCTGGATGAGCTGCTCGAGGCGCCGCAATGCCCCGATCGCCGTTCCGGCATGGATCGTGGCGACGCCGCCCGGGTGGCCCGTGCCCCATGCTTTCAAGAGGTCGAGCGCCTCGGCGCCCCGCACCTCACCGATCGGAATTCGATCAGGCCTCAGCCGCAGGGACGAACGCACCAGTTCGGACAACGACGCGACGCCATCCTTCGTGCGCAACGCCACGAGGTTGGCGGCGCGGCATTGCAGCTCGCGGGTATCCTCGATCAGCACCACCCGGTCGGCCGTCTTGGCCACCTCAGCCAGGAGCGCGTTGGCGAGCGTCGTCTTGCCAGTCGACGTGCCGCCGGCCACCAAGATGTTGCGGCGATCGGCAACGGCCTGCCGAAGCGCGCGCGCCTCGCTCATCGTCATGATGTTCGCGGCGGCATAGTCATCGAGGGTAAAAACGGCGACCGCCGGCTTACGGATCGCGAAAGTCGGCGCCGCAACGACGGGCGGCAGCAGCCCCTCGAACCGCTCACCCGTCTCCGGCAACTCGGCCGATACGCGCGGGCTGCCGGGATGGACCTCCGCACCGACATGATGGGCGACCAGCCGTACGATGCGCTCACCTTCGGCCGCTGCCAGTCTCTCCTGCGTCTCGACCAGACCGCTCGAAAGCCGGTCGATCCAGAGCCGACCATCGGGATTGAGCATCACTTCGACGACGTTCGGGTCTTCGAGCCAGGTCGCGATCGCCGGCCCGAGCGCGGTGCGCAGCATGCGCGCGCCCCGAGAAATGACCTCTGCCTGGAAGGAATGGACCGTCATCGTCACCCCGATCTGCAGCGCCGCAACTGCGGCCGTCGAACGGGTCGACTAAAAGAAGGAGCAATACGCTCGGCGCAACAACAACCAAGGGATCGTAGTACTTAGGCGTAGAAGGTCGCGTGAATGCGCGTGACGCTCACACAGGCTCCTGGGGCGGGGCGCTTTCCGTGCCCTCACTTGGCTCAATGTCCTGCGCGATTTCTTCCGCGAGCGTCCGGCCTTTCGCCAAGCGCCGGCCAAGAGCGTCGACGAAGCCCTCATATCGCTCGCGGCCCTTGGCTTGCGCCGCTTGATGTGCGCCGTCAGGCAAAGAAGGCGTGGTGGTCAGCCAGAAGCGCACGAAGAGCGCGAGCGCCTCATTCGAGATGGTGACATTGCGTTCCAGCCTTTCGACCTGTCGAACGAGCCGGTCCAGCCGGCGGCCAAGCGCTCCTTCCAGTCTTTCCGAGGCATCCGGCGACAGGAACGAGGCGAGTGCGGCCTCCACGATATGAGCCTGCGGCACACGTTTGCGCGACGCATAGTCGGCAAGTTTCAGCGCCAGATCGGGCGGCAGGCGAAAGGTATGCTTGGTACGCATCTATCGGCTCACAGGTCGATGCCATCGCCAGGGTCCATCGCGGCCTGGCGGGCGAGTCCCCGAACCGTCGCGCGCAAACGGCGGGCACGCACCGCGTCGTCATCGACCTCGTCTTCGGCGAACTCGAACTCGGGCGAAGACGTGATCGGCTCGGGCACGATGTCTTCATGCTGGGCAAGCTCCGGCTCCCGCCGAATGCCGCCATTGGCGGGATCGTCACTGGGCTGCCCTTCCTGAAGCCCGTTCGCTGCCTTTTCCGTCGAAGCTGAGGGAACAGGCGCGCCACTCCAGTCATCGTGGGTGACGCTGGAAGGTCTCGGCCGGTCCAACTGAGGCGGCGGCAGCAGACGCTCCGTCAGCTGCCGGTCTTCGTAGTACCGGGCCTTCCTGGCCCGGATCGGCGGGCAGCCAGAGACCAGGACCAACTCGTCGCTCGCCGGCAGCTGCATGACCTCTCCGGGCGTCAGCAGCGGTCGCGCCGTCTCCTGCCGAGAAACCATGAGATGCCCGAGCCAGGGACTCAGCCGATGGCCAGCGTAGTTCCTGGCATCACGAATCTCTGTGGCGGTGCCGAGCGCATCCGAGACACGCTTGGCAGTACGCTCGTCATTGGTGGCAAAGCACACCCGGACATGGCAGTTGTCCAGGATGGCGTTGTTGGGACCATAGGCCTTCTCGATCTGATTGAGGGATTGGGCGATAAGAAAGCTCTTCAATCCGTAACCGGCCATGAAGGCCAGCGCCGATTCGAAGAAGTCCAACCGCCCCAGAGCCGGAAACTCGTCGAGCATGAGCAGCAGCCTGTGCCGCCGCCCCTTGGCATGCAGTTCCTCGGTCAATCGGCGGCCGATCTGGTTCAATACCAGCCGCACCAGCGGCTTGGTCCGGCTGATGTCGGAGGGCGGCACCACGAGGTAGAGGGTCGTCGGCCGTTCGTTCTCGACGAGATCGCGGATGCGCCAGTCGCAGCAACGCGTTACCTGCGCAACGACCGGGTCCCGGTACAGCCCGAGGAACGACATGGCGGTCGAGAGCACACCGGAGCGCTCGTTCTCGCTCTTGTTCAGCAGTTCTCGCGCCGCCGAGGCGATGACCGGATGGACGCCCGCCTCGCCGAGGTGCGCGGTGGTCATCATTGTCCGAAGCGTCGTATCAATCGGCTGTTTGGGGTCTGACAGGAAAGCCGCCACCCCCGCGAGGGTCTTGTCCTGCTCGGCGTACAGGACATGCAGGATGGCCCCGACCAGAAGCGCGTGACTGGTCTTCTCCCAGTGGTTCCGGCGCTCCAGCGCGCCTTCGGGATCGACCAGCACATCGGCGATGTTCTGGACGTCGCGGACTTCCCATTCTCCGCGCCGCACCTCGAGCAGCGGATTGTAGGCCGCCGAGGCCGCATTGGTCGGATCGAACAGCAGCACGCGACCATGCCGGGACCGGAATCCCGAAGTCAGCTCCCAGTTCTCTCCCTTGATGTCATGAACGATCGAGCTGCCCGGCCAGGTCAGCAAGGTCGGCACGACCAGGCCGACGCCCTTGCCGCTACGCGTTGGCGCAAAGCAGAGAACGTGCTCTGGTCCTTCATGGCGCAAGTAGTCGGCGCCGAGCTTGCCCAGGACCACGCCGTCCGGACCGATCAGGCCTGCATGGCGGGCTTCACCGACTGTCGCCCAACGCGCCGATCCGTAGGTCGCCACGTTCTTCGCCTCGCGCGCGCGCCAGACCGACATGCCGATCGCCACCCCGATCGAGATGAATCCACCCGACGACGCGATGCAGGCACCCTCCACGAAGATCGCTGGGGCATAGGCGTCGAAGGCGTACCACCACCAGAAAAAGGTCGGAGGGAAGTAGATCGGAACGTGAGCAAGCTCGAACCATGGTCGGCCAAGCTGGGGTTGATAACCCAGCCGCCAGGCCGTCCATTGTGTCGATGCCCATACCGTTACGAGCACGATTGCGAAAACGAGGGTGATCTGCCCCCACAGGATCTTCGTCGCGGACATACCGAGGAGATCAAGCGGTCACTTGCCATCATTCAATGCCGACGACGAACAGAGCGCTCACGCGGCGGTTCTGGCGTGCAATCTGGTAGAGTTCCGGAAGGCGTCTGGCAGCGTCGTTCTACTTCCCCGCTAAAGCCCCAGTCCTCGACGCCGGCCTAGAGACCAGCTGACGTCACCGCCGGGCAAGGCGACGCCAGAAACCAATCGGCCCACATGCTGTTCGAGCGTGGGTCGCCACGGAACCAGGCTGAAGCCGAGCCCGTCGTCGAGCATGGCGAACCGTCCACTCGAAAGCTGCGTGGATCCGACGAGCGTTCCGGCAACGTGGCGCCCTGGAATGGCGGGCTGCCATTCCCGCCCCCGTTCGGCGGCGAGCGCGCGGCCGACGCGCTCGACGTCGCGCGCCTCGAGCCGCTGCACCACGTCGCGCGAAATCCGGATCCGCCCGTCGCCGACATCCGTGGCATAGCCCCTGTCGGCCAGCCATCGCCGGCGCCTGGCAAGCGCGGCGGTCACGTCCCGGCCGAATCCGTCTTCGGCCAGAGCGGTGCGCTGCCGGGCCGCCAGCTCCCGGTCGAGCCACGTCGCACCACCATGGCGGACCTGCTGCTCGAGCCCCGTCGCCGAGAGCACGGTCACCCGACCGGACGCGCCAGCCTGTGCGAGGTCGTAGGTCTGCCCCCGTTCGGCCAGATCTGCGGGAATGCGCCAGTGGTCGGCGTCGATCCGCTCGACGTGGCCGGCCCGTCGCAGCGCCTCCAGGCGCCGGACATGGGATCGGACGTAAGCCGCGGGATCGCCGCCGATACGCTCGACGGTTCCGACAGCCTGTTCCAGATGTGCGGCCGGCCGATAGATCCCCTCCTCTCCCGCCATTGCCAGGATATTGCGGTCCGATGCGCGCGGTCCCGCTTCGGCGGCACCAGCGGTCACGATCATGCCGCGCTGAATATTCTCTACGCGGGCAGAATCCATCTCGAGATGATGGACATGCCCGTCAACGCCGTCGATGACGAGCCGCACCCGCTCGCCCATCTCGTCGCCCGCCAGCCCCTTGTCGAGCACCCGGCCAACGATCGGCGCCGCCATCTCCTCACCATGAAGGACGTAGCCCGCGACGGAGCGGGCGTCGGCCAACCCTTCGCGGTCCAGTGCCCGGTGCATGGCCTTGATGATGTCGCCGCGCTCTCCCAGATCTCGCAGGACGGGTTCGGCCTTGCGCGATACCGTCCACCGGCCTGGCTCGACCTCGGCGGCCAAGCCCATGCGCTCCAGCTTGCGCGCCCGCCGGATCAGCAGCGCCCGACTCTGTCGCAGGCTCTCGAGCATATCCCGGTCCGGCCTCAGGTCGGTGAACTCGGTTCGGCTCCTCTGCTCGGCGAGCAGCATGCGGTCGAGGCGCGTGAAGCGGTCAGCATCGACCTCCCGCTCCAGGCCACGGGACACCTCTTGCTCGGTCTGGCGGCCGAGCTCGCGCGTTACGATTTCGCTCGCCCGCTCCCGGATGCCATAAGCGATGTAATCGCCAGCGATGTTGAGAGTCTTGTCATCGTCGGTCACTCCCCGAACGATGATGTGAGTATGAGGGTGGCCGGTGTTGTGGTGATCGACCGCGATCCAGTCGAGGCGGGTGCCAAGGTCGGCCTCCATCTGCTTCATGAGTTCGCGGGTGGTCGCGCGATGATCAGAGAGCGCGACACCCTCCTCGGACGACACGATGAAGCGGAACTGGTGGCGGTCTTCCCGGCCCCGTTCCACGAATGCACGACCATCCTCGACATCCTGGCTGGCCGAGTAGACCTGGCCCCTTTCTCCGTCCTTCGTCACACCATCGCGCTGGAGATAGCGCAGATGGGCATCGACGGCCTTGGCGCTGACCAACTGACGTCCCCCGGGCGCGCCTCGCTGCGGATTGAGCTTCACGATGCGAGCCTTGACCGCCACCCGACGTGAGCGGGTGCGGATGCCATCGACTCGGCTCCAGGCATTCCGGTTTTTCAACGCCGCGGCCACCGAGGCACCGCGCCCCCGTTCATTGAACCGGCCGCGGCCCTTCCCGGCCTCGCCCAACCGGGAGGGATTGCCGCCGGCCCGTCGAATAGCCCGCTGAACTTGCCCGTTGAAGGTCGACGCCCGGCCGCGCCCGCTCCGGGCAGGGCGCTTGCCTATCCGCGCGTCGACGCGATCCCGGATCCTTCCAGGCCGGAGACGGAAGTCGTCATCATCGCGTGCCATGACACAACGATTGGCAGCAACGAGAAAGTCTGCAAGCGCCAGAACACAAGTATCGTTGCAGGGCGTAATAAAGGTGGTTCCAGCGCAGCGTCGGAAGGGTTACCTAAAGAGCCGATGGCGTCAGGCGCCTTGAAAACAAAGACAAAAATGCTTCGGGAGCCATATGCTCGCCGCCGAGAGCCGGCGCGTCGCGCTCGAAAAACAACGTGCAGACAAGACTTTAGGAGCACAGCGACGGCAGCGGGGCCACCCGCTTTATCTTGCCGTCCATGATCTGGGATGTAAGCGTCCGAGTCTTGCACGCCCTTCCGAGGTAAGCGTCCGAGTCTTGCACGCCCTTCCGAGGGTGCACTGTCGTTCCATATCGGGTTCCTTCGTTCATGGGAGGTTCTCCGGTGGCAACGAAACATTTTGAAAATGCGGCACGTCGAGAATGGTGGGCTGTGCACATCGAGGCATGGCAGCGCAGCGGCCTGTCGCAGCGCCGCTACTGTCGGACGCACCGTCTCACGGACACGACCTTTACACGTTGGCTGCGTGCGATCGCTGATGCGGAAGTGGCCAAGATCCGCGCGCAAAACGCCAGAATCCTTGCCGAAACCGAGCACGACGAGCGTCGCAGACGTCGCAAGGGGCGCCGGTTCGAGCTGTCCGACGACAAACGCAACCAGGCGGTCCAGGCGTTCTGGGCGATGCATGTGGAGACGCTGAACTGGAGCGGCATGACAGTCAGGCAGTACGCTGCGGCGGCGAAGCTCTCGAAGCACAGCCTGCGCCGCTGGCGAGATCTGATCGACAGCGGCGAGGTTGCGATCGACTGGCGCGCCCGTCTTCATCCCAGTGCTCGCCCGAAAATAAGCAGCGGTGTTAGCAGCGCTGCTAAGGATCTCTCCGTCGAAACGGAGTTGACAGGACCGACGACGGCGGGGCCGCAGTACGACCGGCGCTCAAACCGACGCAGCTTCAGCGATGAACAGAAGCTGGCGATCGTCATGGAGTCGGAGGCGCCTGGGGTGAGCGTGGCTGCGGTGTGCCGTCGCCACGACATCTCCACCAGCATGGTGTTCCGTTGGCGCATCCAGTTCGGCTTCGGTGCAGAGCAACCGGCCAGGCTGGTGTCGGTCGCCGTGGCCGGGACGGAGAAGACGGGCGGCGCGGGTGTCAACGGAGGTGCGCTCGTGCTGCAGGATCTTCTCCCGGTTCCCGACGGCATGGCTGCGGTCGACCTGTCCGACGGGCGCCGTGTGTTCGCACCTGAGGGCAGCGATCCGGAGGCGGTCCGGGTGCACGTCGCCGAGCTGGAGACCAAGCGATGATGATCGTTCCCGCGGGCGTGAAGGTGCACCTGGCGCTTGGCTATACCGACATGAGGAAGGGCATGGACGGGCTTGCCGCGTTGGTCCAGGAGCAGCTGAAGCGAGACCCCTTCTCGGGCCATCTGTTCGCCTTCCGCGGCAAACGGGCGTCGATTCTGAAGGTGCTGTTCTGGGATGGAAACGGTCTGTGCCTGTTCACCAAGCGCATCGATCGAGGCGGCTTCGTATGGCCGCGCATGTATGAACCCGGCGGCGCGGTGACGCTCTCGCCGGCGCAACTGGCCATGCTGATCGAAGGCATTGACTGGCGCTCGCCCGAACGCGTCTGGAGGCCTGCGAGAGTCGGCTGAAGCGATGCAACTTGAGCACCAGGAAGGGAAAGTTCTTGGTCGCTGACTCGAACAAAAGTAGAATCGGGCATGCGGCTCGATCTCGACAATCTGCCGGCCGACATGGCCCTGCTGCACGGTCTTCTGCGCGACATGGCAGCCGTCGTCGAGCATCGTGACGGGGAGATCGAGCGACTTCAGACGATCATCAAACAGCTTCAGCGGACGCAGTTCGGCCGCCGTTCCGAGCGCCTCGATCCCGATCAGCTCGCCCTTGGTCTGGAAGATCTCGATAGCGATATCGGACGCGCCGAAGCGAGCGGCCCCCACGTAGACGTCGAGATCGCCGACAAGCGGGCACGGCGCAAGCCGCTGGCCGATCATCTGCCTCGCGAAGAGGTCGTGATCGACGTGGCGAGCGACACTTGTCCGTGCTGTGGAGGTGTCCTGCACAGCATTGGGGAGAGCGTCAGCGAGATGCTGGACTGGGTTCCCGCCCAGCTCCGAGTGCTGCGCATCACGCGCCCGAAATACGCCTGTCGCACATGCAACACCGTAGCCCAGGCGCCCGCGCCGGAACGGCCGATCGCCGGCGGGCTGGCGACGCCGGCGTTGCTCGCCCAGGTGCTGGTCAGCAAATACTGCGACCACACTCCGCTCTATCGGCAAGCGCAGATCTTCGCCCGCCACGGCGTCGAACTGGAACGCTCGACCCTTGCCGGCTGGGTCGGCGGCGCGTGCTGGTGGCTCGAGGCGCTGGACGATCGCCTGCGCAAGGACGTGTTCGCCTCCGATCATCTGTTCGCCGACGACACGCCGGTCCCGGTCCTCGATCCGGGCCGCGGACGAACGAAGACCGGGCGGCTTTGGGTCTATGCGCGTGATCAGCGACCATGGGGCGGACCGGCGCCACCCGCGGCAGTCTACATCTTTGCGCCGGACCGGAAGGCGGAGCGGCCGGTGGCGCATCTGGAACACTTCAAGGGAGTGCTGCACGTCGATGGCTATGCCGGCTTCGAACGGCTGACGATACGGGGCGACGTCGTGCTCGCCGCCTGCTGGGCCCATACAAGACGCAAGTTCTATGAGGTTGCGCAGACCGAGGATACGCCGCTGGCGCACGAGGCTCTGCGTCGGATCGCCGGCCTCTATGCCGTCGAAGCGCAAGTGCGCGGTCAGTCGTCGGCGCACCGCTTGGCTGCGCGACGGACGCTCGCCAAGCCGATCGTCGACGCTCTGCAGATCTGGCTGGAAACACACCTCCCGCATCTGCCTGGCCGCGGAAAACTCGCCGAGGCGATGCGGTACGCACTCGCGCGCTGGAATGGGCTGACCCGATTCCTGTATGACGGCCGCATCGAGCTCGACACGAACCCGGTCGAACGGGCCATCAGGCCGGTGGCGCTTGGGCGCAAGAATCATCTCTTCGCCGGCAGTGACGGCGGTGGAGCCCGTTGGGCGACGGTGTGCACGCTCATTGAGACTTGCAAGTTGAATGGCGTCGAACCTTACGCCTATCTGCACGATGTTCTGACGCGGATGGTCAATGGGCATCCGATCAACCGGATTGACGAGCTGCTGCCGTGGGCTTGGAAGGCCGCGAATCACGTCAAGACCTGAGCGACGTGCGAAAACCGGACGCATACTCTGGGGTCGCTGCGCCGATGAACCCCATGAGCACTTTCACGAGCACAGCTTGATGCTCCCCTCGTCTGCTCTCCGCATCAGGGCAGACGGACTGCGTTTCCATTGCGAACAAACAAGCTGTCGGTCCTAGCTTCTAGCCTCGATGAGCTCTCGGCAGACCGGCCGCCTGATGGCCGCTCAGTTGTCGTCTTGGGCGCTGACGGAGTGACTGCAGCATTGTCGTGATCGCGCGTTACGAATAGCGGCGCTTCCTGCCAGGGAACGATGCGGCGGCTAGCCGTAACAATGTCATCGGCCTGCCGTTCTCCGATCAGAGGCGCGAGAGTAGCCACGTAGAGTTGCGTCTCATACGGCAACGCTCGGCCTGTGGCCAAGTGCTCGTCGTAACGCCCGGGACCTACATTATAAGCGGCCAGAAAACCGGGCGAGCCATAGCGCTCAAGAAGCTCCCGCAGGTAGGCCGCACCCGCAAGGATGTTGTCGCGCGGATCATACGGATCGTCACCGAGACCATGTCGGACACGCAAACCAGCCCAGGTTTCGGGCATGACCTGCATCAATCCCATGGCCCCCGCAGATGAAAGAGCCCGCACGTCACCACCGCTTTCAATGGCCATCACCGCTCCTATCCAGGATGCCGGCACGGCAAACCGCTGGGCCGCTTCGCGCACGAAGCTTGTATAGGGACCGGCGTCTGGTGCGGTCTCTGGCATCACTGCAGTGGCCGGCTCCGCACGGACCACATCACCAGATGAGACGGCGGCCGACATGAGCAGGAGGGCTGCCAGCGACACGATCAACCGGGTCGTCTTGTGAATGCTGACCGGGAAGGAGGAAGGATTGCGACGCGCTGTGAACAGGCTTGCGAGAAGTTCAGAACGGGGGCGTGGCATGGTCAATCCTCCCTTGTCCAAATGCGATGCGCGCGACCGAGGACGGCTGATTGCGGCAGCGGCCCGAAATACCGCCCGTCCAGCGAGTCGGCCGATTGCGAATTCATCAGGAAGAGCGAGTCCTGCGAGATGAAGCGGCAGCCCTGCCAGACTGGCAAAGAGCGCCCGCGGCGATCTCGTTCGCGCGCTATTCCAACAGCCAACTTATCGATGCTGATGACGAGACCCTCTCGACAGACGGTCTGACCGGGAAGCGCCAGGACATGCTTCAACATGGGAACGCCGCGTGGCAGGTAGTTGCCGGCGTCAAGGTAGCGGGCGAGCGGGTCCGGCGGCAGGACAGCAACCAGTTCGGAAACATACCGCGTGTCGGTGGTCTCGAGTAAGTAAAGCCCGACGGGCACGCTGGCCGACGCGTTCCACAGAAGCATGCGATGCGACTGCAACAGGGCCGGTGCTATCAAGCTGACTACGCCCATCCCAATCAGCAGAACGCACACGCGGCGCGTCACGGCTCGAGCCTCTGCCGCAGCAGCCAGGCTTTGTGGCGTGCCATCGTGTAAGGCCTCAGCGCTTCCCCGACCGCCAGACGACTGTGGACGTGGCGCCAATAATCCGGTGCTGCGTCGGAGGGATCGACGCCCAGCGCTTCGACGATATCGATCATCTGCAACACATGCTTGACCTTCGGCCAGCCGGAAGCGCGCAACAGGATGTCCGCACCCGGCCGCACGTATGGGATGGTCGAGCAGGCTTCGCTCGGGCGCACGGCACGAAGGATGTCGATACGGGAAGCGATCGTGCCGTAGTCGTTGGCAGCCCACCGGACGAAGCCGAAGACACTACCGGGTGCAAACGAGAGGATCCGCCGTCGCCGATCGAGGATCTGTTCGTCTGCCGGCCGGCCGAAGCGTATCCATCGTTCAATCTGCTTCTCGAGCCACAGCAGTTCGACATGCGTGAGATCGGTCATGCGCGACCTCGTGGCCGAATCGGACCGGCGCCCGCTGGCCTGTCCCTTCCCGGCGAGGCTGCTATCCCCCGCGGTGGACAAGTCTGGTGCGTTAGACAGATTCCGAAGGAATCTGGGTTAGGGAAGTTAAGGAGGTGCCAAGCCGTTGAGTGGCAAGGAAAGTCCGGTGATTCTGGTCCCCGATAGCACGAGGATCGGGTCCCCGATGGCACGACAGTTCCCGTCCCCGATAGCACGAGGCGAGTCACAGCTTGTCCCCAGAAAGACCGACCGGCCGATGGACGAACGGATCGCGCGGGATGGCCACGAACTCTAGCCGTTCGGCGCCGCGCAAACCGCGTTGGATGCAAAGCCGGTAGCCGGGAAGTGCCTGTCGGCGGACGATCTCGCGCACATCGTAGGCGAAGTGCTTGAGCGGTGAGAGGCTGCCGGACTTGGCGTGGAGATGCGAAAAATCGAAGCTCCACCCGTCAGCCTGACGGCCGCCGTGCTTGCGAACGATGCGATAAAGCCAGCGCTCCAGACCACCCGTCAGATCGAAATA
>CALROF020000095.1:0-23374 GCA_943369775.1 Reyranella massiliensis 521 | reverse complement strand
TACGTTGGTGTTCAGCCTCACCGCCGGTACGTAGTTCTGCGGGATGCTGACCGACAGGCGCAGCTTCTGCACGTCGGAGATCACGAACAGCGCCAGTCCAGCGCTCGAGTCGGCGCTGATCAGCGCACCGAGATCGGTGTTGCGCGTGGTGACGATGCCATCGAAGGGCGCCACGAGGCGCTTGAAGTCAGCCAGCACTTCCAGCCGATCCACCGTCGCCTGGGCGGCCTTGGCCAACGCCTGCTTGACGGTGAGGTCGCCGGTCTTCTCGTCGACGGTCTGGCGCGAGACGGCGTTGCTGGTGCCGAGCTGTTGCCAGCGTTGCGCCGTTACCGTGGCCAGGGCCTCGGCGGCCTGGGCACTCGCCAACGCCGCCTTGGCCTGCAGAAGCTGCTGATCGAGGTCGGGCGCCTCGATCTCGGCCAGGAGCTGCCCGGCCTTCACCGGCGTGCCGATATCGACATGCCAGGCCTTCAGGAATCCGCCGACGCGGGCGTAGATCGGCGCCCGCGAATAGGCTTCGAGACGTCCGGGCAGGTCGAGGTAGCTCTTGTTGGCCTGCAGGGAGGGGCTGATCAGGGCGACCGTCGGAACGGCTTGGGTGTCCGTCCACTCCTTGAGCTTGGCTTCGCTGGCCTGTCGGCCGCGGATGCCGTCGGCGACGACCACGACAAGGGCCAGGCCGCAGATGGTCCCGACAATCGCGAGGCCACGTCGCGATCGCGGTCGGGTTGCAGGCGGTTGCTCAGGCGACATGTGGCGCTCCGGGAACGGCGGCCGGCGCTTGCGCAACCTTGCCGTAGTGACGGTGAATGACACTGAAGACGACGGGGACGAACACCAACGTCGCAATCGTAGCAAAAATGAGGCCGCCGATGACGGCGCGGCCGAGCGGCGCGTTCTGCTCGCCGCCCTCGCCCACGCCCAGCGCCATCGGAGTCATGCCGATGATCATCGCCAGCGCCGTCATCAACACGGGACGGAAGCGCACATAGCCCGCCTCCAGTGCCGCGGCCGTCGCGTCGCCCAGTTCGAGCAGGCGTTCGCGGGCGAAGGAGATGACCAGCACTGAGTTCGCCGTCGCCACGCCCATGCACATAATGGCGCCGGTGAGCGCAGGCACGGAAAGTGTGGTGTTGGTGGCGAACAGCATCCAGACGATCCCGGCAAGAGCCGCCGGAAGCGCCGTGATAATGACGAACGGATCGCTCCACGACTGGAAGTTGACTACGATCAACAGGTAGATCAGCACGATCGCGCCTATAAGGCCGAACAGCAGGCCAGAGAAGGCGCTCTCCATCGTCTTGACCTGCCCCTGCAGCTTGACCGCCCGGATGCTCGGCGGCGCATCCTTGGCAAGCTCGCTCAGGATCACCCGAATGTCGGATGCGACGGCACCGAGGTCGCGGCCCTGCACACCAGCGTAGATCTGCACCATGCTCTGCAGGTCATACTGCGAGACCACCGCATTCGCCGTGTCGCGGCGCACGTCGGCGATGCCGCCCAGCACCTGCAGCGACGAGGCGGCAGGGGCTGCGATTGGCAGGTTCGACAGTGCAGACAGCGAGTCCAACCGATACTGCGGCGTCTGCATCACGATCGAGTAGGAAACGCCGTTCGCCGGGTTGAGCCAATAGGTCGGGGCGACCTGGCTCGACCCGGCAAGATTGACGACCAGCGAATTGGTGACGTCGCGCGTCGTGAGCCCGACGTACTGCGCACGCGTACGGTCGATATCGACGGCGAAGACCGGACTGGCTCGCGATTGCTGGATGCGTGCATCGACCACGCCGGGCACCTTGCGGATACGCGCCAGCAGCTTGTTGGCGTAGTCGAAGCCGGCATTCAGGTCGGACGTACGCACTTGCACGTCGATCGGCGACGGTGCGCCGAAGTTCAGGATCTGGCTGATGATATCGGCCGGCAGGAACGAGAAAGTGTAACCGGGGAACATCTCGGGAAGCCGGCGCCGCAACTCGCGCACATAGTCTGCGGTCGGCCCGTGATTCTCCGTCAGCTTGATCTGGATATCGCCGTCCTGCGGGCCGATCGTGCCGGTGTTGTTGTAGGTCATGTTGATGCCGCTGACCGGCATGCCGATATTGTCGACCATCGTCTGGATCTCCTGCGGCGGGATGATCTGACGGATGGCCCTCTGGATTGCCACGAAGTCGTTGGCACTTTCCTCGACACGGGTGCCCACCGGGCCACGCGCATGCATCAGGATCTGGCCTGAATCGACGGTGGGGAAGAAGTTGCGCCCCAGGAACGGTGTCAGCAGGAACGACGCGACCACGAACGCCATGAAGGCGCAGATGAACACCGTCCGGTGACGCAATGCCAGGTCCAGCAGGTCGTGATAGGCCGCACGAAACCGCTCGAAGCGTACTTCGAAGCCACGCTGGAACAGGACGAGCGGATTGCGCGTCGGCGGCTTTTCATGGCCATGCACGTCATGCGGCTTCAGCAGGTAGTTCGCCATCGTCGGCACCAGGGTGCGCGACAGGATGAAGGAACAGACCATGGCGAACATGACGGCCAGCGCCATCGGCACGAACAGGAAGCGCGCGACGCCTTCCAGGAAAAACATCGGCACGAAGACGATGCAGATACAGAGCAGCGACACGAACGCCGGCGTCACGATCTGACGGGCGCCATCCATGATCGCCGTCTCGACGTCCTTGCCCTGTTCGAGATGCCAGTTGATGTTCTCGATGGTCACCGTGGCGTCGTCGACCAGAATGCCGACGGCGAGCGCCAGCCCGCCCAGGGTCATGATGTTCAGCGTTTCACCGGCCATCGCGAGCAGCGCGATGGACCCCAGGATGGCCAGCGGGATCGACGTCGCGATGATGACCGTCGACCGCCAGCTTCCCAGAAACAGCAGGATCATCAGGCTGGTCAGCACCGCCGCCAGCACCGCCTCGAAGGCGACACCGCTGATCGCGCCCTTCACGAACAGCGACTGGTCGCCCAGAAGCGCGATGGTGAGGTTGTCGGGCAGCGACTTCTTGAGTTCTTCGACCCTCTCCTTGATGCCGTCGATGATGGCGAGCGTCGAGGTCGAGCCGTTCTTCAGAACCTGCAGCAGAACCGACCGGCCGCCGTCGACATGGACGATGTTGGTTTGGGGCGGGTTACCGTCGCGGACTTGCGCCACGTCGCGCAGATAGACCATCGCGCCGTTGGCCGAGAAGACCGGCAGGTCGGCCAGGGCCTTGAAGTCGGTGGGCGCGTTGTTGAGCTGGATGGCGTATTCGTAACTGCCGATCTTCTGGGTGCCGACCGGCGTCAGCAGGTTCTGCGCGGCGAGCGCATTGGCCACGTCGTTGGCCGACAGGCCGCGCGACTGCATGGCGGCGGGATCGAGATCGATCTGGATCTGGCGGAACTTGCCACCGAAGGGAAACGGGATTGCCGCGCCGGGCACGGTAACGAGCGGCACGCGCACCGTGTTGATGGCGAGGTCGAACACCGCCTGTTCCGACATGCCCTTGCCGGAAAGCGCCAACTGGAGGATCGGCACCGTCGAGGCGTTGTAGTTCAGGATCAGCGGCGGCGTGATGTTGGGCGGCATCTGCTTCAGCACGGTCTGCGAGATGGCGGTGACCTGTGCGTTGGCCGTGCGGATGTCCGTGCCAGGCTGGAAGAAGATCTTCACGATGCCGACACCGGTGTAGGACGTGCCCTCGATATGCTCGATGTCGTTGACGGTCGTGGTGAGCGCCCGCTGGAAATTCAGCATGACGCGGCCCGACATCTGGTCGGGCGGCAGGCCGGTGTACTGCCAGACGACGGCGATCACCGGGATGCGGATTTCGGGGAAAATGTCGGTCGGGGTCCGCATTGCCGCGAGCGGGCCGACGATCAGAATAAGCAGCGCCAGAACAACGAACGTATAGGGTCGCTTCAGCGCGACCCGGACCAGAGCCAGCATCTTGGCGTTACTTCCACAAAAATTGAGCCGCCGGCTCCCCAGCAACGGCGACCGCCTATCGGAACATGACCCAATGATCATGTCGAGGCGAGATTGCTCCTGCCAATCGCATGGCGGTGCGCTACGCTCACAATGACGAGATTAAGACACAGGGACCGGGGGAAATGGCCGAGTACGATTACATCATCGTGGGTGCCGGGTCGGCGGGCGGTGCGCTCGCAGCCCGTCTGTCAGAAACGGCGACGAACAAAATTCTGCTGCTGGAGGCAGGTCCCGCCAGTCATCCTTACTCCCGCATGCCTCTCTCCTTCGGCTTGCTGATCGACAATCCGGCAGCCAACTGGCTCTACCAATCCGAGCCGGAGGCCAACACCGCCAACCGGACGATCCCGGTGCCGCGCGGAAAACTGCTGGGCGGGTCCAGCTCGATCAACGGGCTGGTCTGGGTGCGTGGCCAACCGCTCGACTTCGACACCTGGGCGCAGATGGGCTGCCGCGGCTGGAGCTGGCGCGACGTCGCCCCGGTATTCACGCGCATCGAGAATTTCGTCGACGGCGACGGCTCCAACGGCCGCGGCACCCAGGGCCCGCTCAAGGTCTCGACGGTGCCCGACCAGAACCCGCTCTACGACGCCTTGTTCAATGCCTCGAAGGCCGCCGGCTTCAAGACCAACCCGGACTACAACAGCGAGGATCAAGAAGGCGTCGTGAAGACGCAGACCTCGATCTACAAGGGCCGCCGCATGAGCGTGGCCCATTGCTATATCGAACCGGCGATGAAGCGACCGAACCTGCATGTCGTCACCAACGCCCACACACTGCGTGTCCTGCTCGACGGCAAGCGGTGCGTCGGCGTCGAATATGAGAAGGACGGCAAGATCGTCCAGGCGCGCGCCCGCGAAACGATCCTCTCGGCTGGCGGTGTCGCCAGCCCGCAGATCCTCGAACTCTCCGGCATTGGCCAGCCGGAGCTTCTGAGGAATCACGGCATCGAGGTGAAGCACGAGCTCAAGGCCGTGGGCGAGAATTTCCGCGACCACATCAATGCCCGCATCATCTGGCGCCTGAAGGTCGCCAACGTCTCCTACAACCACATGGCGCGCGGCCTAGGCGCCGTCACGCAGATGATGAAGTACCTCGCCACCGGCGGCGGCTTCATGAGCCTGCCCTCGGCGCCCCTGCTCGCCTTCCTGAAGACGCGGCCGGAACTCGAGACGCCCGACGTGCAGATGCACCTCGTGCCCTACTCCATCAAGGACCCGAAGACCCGCAAGCTGCAGGACTTCCCCTCGATGACGATCGCCTGTTACCAGCTCCGGCCCGAGAGCCTGGGCTCGATCCACATCAAGTCGCCCGATCCCAAGGCGCATCCGGCGATCCGCTTCAACTTCCTGGCCGACAAGATCGACCAGGATGCAATGGTCGCGGGCTTCCGCATGATGCGGAAGATCGTCGATGCTTCACCGATGGATGCTTATCGCGACGAGGAGTTTTCACCCGGCGCCTCGGTGAAGAGCGACGACGAGATCCTGACCTGGATCCGAAACAACTCGCAGACCGCCTATCACCCGATCGGGACCTGCCGCATGGGCCCGCAAGGCCCCGGCACCGTCGTCGACGACAAGCTCAAGGTGCACGGCCTCGAAGGGCTGCGCGTGGCCGACGCCTCGATCTTCCCGACCATGCCCTCCGGCAACACCAACGCGCCTTCGATCATGGTCGGCGAGAAGATGGCCGATATCCTGAAGGCGGCAGCCTAGCCGCCGAGCTTCTTCCGGACATCCTCGGGGATCGGCACCGAAGTCAACGAACGGGCGTCGCCGCCCTTGCGTGCCCAGAGGCGCGTCTCGGTGCCTTCGGCCGCAACTGCACCCGAGGCGTCGCGGAACACATGGCTGATCGTGAAGGAGCTGTTGCCGAAGCGCGAGACATGGCTCTCGATGACGAGTTTCTCGCCATGCTGCGAGGGCCGGCGGAAGGAGCATTCCGCTTTGACGAGCGGCGTTCCTTCTTTCCACTGCCCGCTGGTGATGTCGTCCCTCTTGAGGCCAGCCACGAGGAACAGTCGATAGGTCGCCTGATCGCACCAGCGGAAATACGACGGGTAATAGACGATGCCGGCGGGGTCGCAATCGCCCCATTCGACAGTGATCTCGTGTCGGCTGGTGAGCGGCATGGCGTCAGACCACCACCGGCTTGCCACTGATCAGGGCCGTGCCGGTCATGGCCGCGACCAGCTTGCCGTCGGCACGCACGACGTCGATGCGGTAGTTCGAGGCCTTGCTGGAGCGTGAAATCTCGACAGCCGTCGCTGTCAGCACATCGCCCGAGCGCGTGGCCATGCTGTAGATCATGTGAGCGTCGATGCTGCCGGAGATGACACCCTGCGAATTGCAGGCATAGCCGAAAGCCGCATCCGCAAGGGTGAAGGTCAAGCCGCCGTGGCCGACGCCATTGAAGTTCAGATGGCGCTCCTCGATGGTAACGCGCGTCACGGCCCGACCGAGCGACGCTTCGACCAACTCGATACCGAGGCCGCGGGCGAACGTGTCGCGCCGCGCGAGAGCCGCAACGTCGATCACTCGGCGGCCTGCCGGAGCGGTGGACTGGTCGATGCGATGGCCGCCAGGGTCTTCGACAAGGTCTCTCCCTCAGGATCGGCAAGGGCTGCCACGCGCGCGTTGGCCACGGCATCGGCTGCGGTTCTCGGCAACAGGCGGCCCGCCAGCGCCGGAGCGATCACCTCGTCGGAGATGCGGCGATAATTGTCCAGCCCACGCTTGTAGGTGTCGCCATATCCCTTGATGAGCCGCGCCAGCTCCGCGATCTCACGCGCCAGATCGACACTGAGCCGTGACGCGGCACTGATCTGTTCCAGCCAGCGCTCGATCTCGACCTGCTCCTCGACATAGCGGAAGGTGCGCGGGCGCCACCAGCGCAGGCCGGCAACCAGACGCAGGCGTGCGAAGCCCAGGATCGTCGTCGTGCGCACATGCATGGAGAAGTAGGTCTTGCCCAGCCGGCCTGTGCGCTCTCCCCAGGCGAGCAAGCGACGAGCGAGGCCCGGTGGCAGCACGGCGGCGATCTCCTCGATGCCGGGCTTGAAGTGCTCCGTGATCGTAAGCGGTTCCTGGTCCTTGGCGCGTACTTCGGCCCGAACCCGCGCCACCCTCTCCGCCGACGTCTTGGCCTGGGCAACCCGGATCACATCCTCGAAGGACATGCGCACGGCCAGGTGCCGCGCCGTCTCACGCAGGAGATCGGCCGAGCCCAAGGCATGGCTCGTGTCCAGCCGATCGAGATAGAGCGTCGCATAGCGACGATCCTGATAGGCCATGAGGCGGCGGATACCCTCTTCCACGATGTCGAGGCTCGACGCGGGATAGGTCCGGCGCGCCCGCTCGATCAGATCTTCGATGCCCTGCGCCGCGGTCTGACGCTTGCGGTGCTCGCGCACCGCCTGCTCCAGTTCACCGCGCGCATGACCACGTCCGAAGGCAAATGCTGCGAGATTGGTGTCGATCGACTTGCCGGCATGCCGGATGGCCGCTTCGAAGGCGCTGTCGGCAATCGGCAGCTTGCCCGACCCGGCCAGTGCACCCAACAACACGGCGTTGATCACGCCGCCCGATTCCTCGGCAGCCTGATCCATATCGAAGAGGATCTGTTCCTTGCTGCGTTCCTTCACGGCGCGCAGCAGGCGGCCGACATCGAAGCTGCCGTCACCCATCGCCATGCGTTCGCCGATTGCCAGTACGCGGTGAGTGGAAGCAATCAGCGTCGTGCGATCAGGCGTCACGAAGCCATTGAAGATCATGCGGCCGGCTTCCAAAAGCTCGGTCGCCAGCGCCACGTCGACCTCGCCGATCGCCGGATTGAGTGCCAGCACCGAAGCGGCCGGCCCCGTTCCGGACATCACTTCGAGATAGTAGGTCGTGGCACCCGTGCGCTGCGCGACGCCGGGAATCTGCGTCGCCTGCACGCCCAGCCCCTGGCTTTGCGCCGCCGTGACGATCCAATCGCACAGCACGCCGCCACCGTCGCCGCCCAGCGCGCCGATCAGGATCGTAACAGGCTTAGGCACTCGCCATCACTCCAATGACGGTCGACCGCACGCGCCATTTCAGGCGGTCCCACCAGGTGGCGTTCTGCACGATCTCCGCTTTGTAGAATGACGGGCAGAGCACAGCCGCGTCCGCCACTTCACCGCAAAGGCCGCAACCCACGCAGCCGTTGTTGACGCTGGCCACGGGGTCCGTGCGCAACGGATCGGGGCTCGGCTTCACGACCAGCGACGGACAGCCCGACAGCCGAATGCAGGAGTGATCGCCGGTGCAGACCTCGTCGTCGACACCATAGCGCGTGCGGATGACCCTCTCGCCGCGCTTGAGCTGGGCGGCAATCTGCGGGCGGATGCGGCGCTGGCGGGCGAGCTGGCATTCGCCATCGGCGACGATGACCTTGAGGCCCTTGTCGTCCGTGCTCATGGCTTCGCGCAAGGTCTTGAGCATGGTGCCGACATTGTACGTCCGGATGGTCCGCAGCCAGCCAACGCCCATCGCCTTCAGGGTGGCGGCGATGTCCGATGTCGTCTCACCATCGCGACGATTGCCCGACGTATTGGGAATGAACTGCGCGCCGGTCGCCGAGGTGTAGCCGTTCTGCATGATGACCAGCACGCGGTCGCCGCGGTTGAACATCGACGAGGCCACGCCGCTCAGCAGCCCGTTGTGCCAGAAGCCGCCGTCACCCATCACCGAGATGGTGCGCTTCTGCATCACCGGCGCCACGGCGCCGGCGGCCGCCAGCGACATGCCGAAGCCCAGGATCGAGTTGCCGAGGTTGAAGGGTGCCAAGGTCGCGAAGGAATGGCAGCCGATGTCGCTCGAAATGTGGACCTTGCCGACTTCGCGTTCGAGCAGCTTGATGGCCGAGAAGACCGGCCGTTCGGGACAGCCGACGCAGAAGCCTGGTGGCCTGAGCGGCAGCGGCCCGCCCAGCAGACGCTGCGCCTCGGCCCGGCCGGCACGTGCAGCCTCGAAGCGCTCGCGCGGCTTGCTGAGGTCGATATCGTTGGCCGACAGCGCAAAGAACTTCAGCAGGCCGTCCGTCACCACCTCGGCCGTGTATTCGCCGGCCATCGGCAGAACGTCCTTGCCGTAGATCTTGGTGTCGATGTCGCGCTTGCGCAGGAGGGCGTGGATCGCCTGCTCGATATAGTCGGGTGCGCCCTCCTCGACGATCAGCACCGCGCGCTTGCCTTTGCAGAAATCGGCGATCTGATCGGGCACCAGCGGATGCGTGACGTTCAGCACCAGAGTCGGGATCTTGCCCTCGACCTCGAGACGGTCGAGGCCGCGCACCAGCACGTTGGTAATGCCGCCCTGGACAATGATTCCGAGATCGGAGCGTTCACCGGGCAGGAACTCGTTCAGCCCATGCTCGACGATGAAGCGCTCGGCGGCCGGCTGGCGCACCTCGACCTTCACCTTCTCGTGCACATAGGTCGAGGGCGGATGCGAAATGCGGTCGTAGTTGTGCGCCGCCGGATTGGCGAGGCGATGGTTCCGCGAGATCGCCGGCGGCTTATTGTCCTTGGCAACGAACTCGCCGGTGACATGACAGGCGCGGATGCGCAGCTCCATCATCACCGGCGTGTTGGTGGCTTCCGAGAGCTCGAAGGCCTTTTCCGTGCAGCGCACGATGGTCGGCAGCGAGGGCCGCGGATCCATCAGCCAGACCGAGGACTTCAACGCATAGGCCTGGGTGCGTTCCTGAATGACCGAAGCGCCTTCGCCGTAATCCTCGCCGACCACGATCAGTGCGCCGCCGATCACGCCGGGCGAGGCAAGATTGGAAAGCGCATCGGCCGCCACGTTAGTGCCGACGATCGACTTCCAGGTGACGCAGCCGCGAATCGGATAGTTGATCGAGGCGCCGAGCAGCGCCGCCGCCGAGGCTTCGTTGGTGCAGGTCTCCAGATGGACGCCGAGCTCGTCGAGCAGGTCCTGGGATTCGACCAGCACGTCCACGAGGTGCGAGACCGGCGCGCCCTGATAGCCACCGACATAGGCGACGCCCGACTGAAGGATCGCCTTGGTGACGGCCAGGATGCCTTCGCCGCGGAAGACCTCGCCCTCGCCCAGTCGCAGCGCCCGGACTTCTTCGGTGAAGGAGCGCTCCGGGTTGGTGCGCTGGGAAACGGGAATCTGGGCTGCCGGCTGGTCGAGCATGGGTGGAGTATAGGGGCTAACGCCGGGAGCGACGATCCCGTTTGGAATCGCGAACGCCGGCGGCGCGGGCCTTGGCCAGCAGCTCGCGAAAGGGAACGAGCAGGCTTTCCCGCACTGCAGCATCGCCTTCGAGCGTCTGAAGCGCCAGCGCGACAGCCTCCAGGGTCGACACCGCATCCGGCCGGGCCTCGCGCCGTAGGTCGCCATAGAGCGAAGGGCCATCGGGCACGACCACGAAGCGGCGCAGCTTGGTCAGCCAGGGGTTACGCCACCACAGCGCCTTGGCCTGTGCCCAGTTGCCGTCGAGCGCGATGAGGCCCTTGAGGCCCGCCAGTCCGGCTGCCTGATCAGGCAATGGCTCACCCTTGCGATCGACGGCGACCAGAGGCGCCCGCCCCTTCGCATGCGTCGAACCGAGATAGAGCACGCCCCAGTCCTTGGCCTCGGCCGATTCCTTGACGGCATGCGCGAGGTTGCGCCACGAGAGGCCGATCACGACCTTGGCGTCGGCAAGCGTCGCGGCGATCAGCCGTGCCGTGCCCAGGACGCGATCCTGCTCCTGCGGATGTTGCAGGATCAGGATGCTCACTTTGTTGTCCACCGGTTCGGACATGGCCGAGGTATAGCGGCCCCGCTAGGTTCGCGCGATGTCTGTTGCTGTCCTGATCTTCGATAGTGTTACCAAGCTGCCGCCTGAAGCGGACGGCGCCGTTGTCATCACCGGCTCCCATGGCGCTGTCTATGCTGCCTACATGTCGGCCAAGTACGGCTGCCGGGCTGCCATCCACCACGATGCCGGCATCGGCAAGGACGAGGCTGGTATCAGCGGCCTCGCCTATGCCGACAAGCTCGGCATGGCGATGGCGGCCGTGGCGACCGCCAGTGCGCGAATCGGCGATGCGGCCGACTTGCAGCGCAGAGGTATCATCAGCCGCGCCAACGAACTCGCAACGAAGTGCGGCGTTGCGCCGGGCATGCCGGCACGCGAGGCCGCAGAACTTCTCAAGCAGGCACCTTGGCCACACACGATACCGCCGGCCAAGGGGGAGAGCCGGCACCTGGTCGAAGGTGTGATCTGCGCCGATTCGGCCAGCCTGCTGAAACCCGAGGATCAGGGACGCATCGTCGCCACCGGCAGCCACGCCGCGTTGAACGCAGCAGCGGCGACATCGCCCTTCCAGCCGTTGCTGCTGATGTTCAACGATGCTGGGTTCGGTGCGGATCGCGGCGGTGTCCTGGCCTTGGCCGAACTCGACAAGCATGGCATCGCCGCCATCGCGGTCGCGGCGCAGTCTGCGTGCATTGGCGATGGCCGCTCCACTCTGCAGGACGGAATAATCTCGGACGCCAATGCGGCGGCATACCGGCTAGACGCCCGTGTGGGCGGCTCCGCCCTTGCACTGGCGCGCGCGGTGGCCGAAAAGCATAAGGAACGCTAGCGCGAAGCGGGAGAAGCTACGGGAATGGCCGTCGTCAATGTGAAGTCCGAGATTGCGGGCAACGTCTGGAAGATCCAGCTCAAGCCCGGCGATCGCGTCGATGTCGATGGGGAGATCATGATCCTCGAATCGATGAAGATGGAAATCCCGGTGCTGTCCCCCAAGGCGGGCGTCATCAAGGAAATCAGGGTCAGCGAAGGCGAGGCAATCGGCGAAGGCCAGCTCGTCGCCATTCTCGATGCGTAGCAGCACTGTCGCCGTAGAGCTGGCGCGGCTCTGGGCGCCCGACAACCTCCGCCGCTCCGCCCCCGGCATTGCCCTCTGCGCCGCCATCGCGGCCGTGGCGTTCTATCTCGACACCCATAGCCTGCTGCGCTTCGGCGCCGTCTGGGTGCCGCCGCTGATCCTCACCCTGGTGATCGGCATGGCGCTGCAGCCCCTGTCAACCAGGACGGTACTGAAACCCGGCCTCGAATTCGCAGGACGCACCCTGCTACGCATCGGCGTCGCCCTGCTGGGCGCACGGCTGACCCTCGGTCAGCTTGTCGACGGTGGAGCGCTGCCGATCGTGATCGCAGTGGCTGCCGTGGGCTGCACCATCGTCTTCGGCGCTTGGGCAGCGCGTTTCTTTGGCCTCAGCCGCGATTTCGGCCTGCTGACCGGCTGTGCCACCGGCGTCTGTGGCGCGGCGGCGGCGATGGCTGCTTCGGCGGTGCTGCCCAAGCACGAGAATTCCGACCGCGACCTCGCCTTCACGGTGATGGGTGTCAACTTCCTCAGCACTGTGGTGATGGTGATCTACCCCACCCTGCACGACGTGCTGCGATTCTCGCTGTTCGAGATGGGAGTATTCCTCGGCGGCGCCATCCACGACGTGGCCCAGGTCGCCGGCGCGGGCCAGACGATGGGGCCGCAGGTCCTGAGCGACTCCATCATTACCAAGCTCCTGCGCGTGGCCGCCCTGCTGCCGGCCATCGCCGGCATCGCCTGGTGGGTGGCCAAGAGCGGCGGCCCGCAAAGCGCCGCCCGCCCAACGCCGCCAGTCTTCCTGTTCGGCTTCCTGGCACTGGCCGCCCTCAATTCGATGGGTGTCGTACCAGCCGGCGTGCGCGATGCGGTCGGTCAGGTCTCTTCGTTCCTGATCATTACCGCTATCGCTGCGCTCGGCATGAAGACGTCGCTGCTGGCGTTGGCGCGCATCGGCATGGGTCCGGTGATGCTGCTGATCACCGAGACGATCTTCATCGGCCTGCTGGTGGTCGGCCTGATCTACGGCCTGCGTACCTTCGGCCTCTGAGAGGCGAACGCACCGCGGTCAGAACATCCCGGCCATCTGCGTCAATCCCGACGCGACGGACAGGAGATCGGAGCCACTGGAGAGACGGGCGGACGGCGCCGCCCGTCCGATCGCGGCACGCACGGCCGGCACACGGCTCGACCCGCCCGTGAGAAAGATCGTGTCGATAGCTGCAGGCTTCACGCCCGCCGCCGCGATGCATGCACTGGCGGACCTGTAAAGGCGTTCCGTCCTCGTCTCGATGGCGCCGTCGAATTCGGCGCGCGTCGCAGTGACCGATAGGCCCGCCTCGAGAAACGCCAGAGACACAGCCGCGCGCTCCTCCGCACTCAGAGCGATCTTGGCGTCTTCCACGGCAAAGGCCACGCGATGGCCGAGCCGCTCACGCACGACGGTCAGCAAACGCTCCACCTTCTCGGGTTCGCGCGCGAGCGAGACCAGCTCAGCGAGTTCGCGTTCGTTCCGGTAGGTGTACGCGAAGTTGATCGTCGGCCATGCGGCGAGCTCGTGATAGAGCGCGTTCGGCATCGGCAGGTTCTTTTTGACGAGCTGCGTGCCCAGACCCAGAAGCGGCATCACCGTGGCGAGGTTGAGCGCGGTATCGAAGTCGGTGCCACCCACGCGAATGCCAGCCGTCGCGAGCACGTCTCGACCGCGATCGGCGCGGTCCCGGTGCTGCGGTCCAACGCGGATGATGGAAAAGTCGCTCGTGCCGCCGCCGATGTCAGCGATGAGCGCCAGCTCCTCGCTCTGTACCGTCTGTTCGTAGTGATGGGCGGCGGCGATGGGCTCGTACACGAACGCGACGTCGCGAAACCCGACCTGCTTGGCAATCCCCTCGAGCACGGCCTGTGCACGCGCATCCGCCGCGTCGTCATCGTCGACGAAGCGCACCGGCCGACCATGCACGACAGTCGTGATCTCCCGCCCGGCGAAGGCTTCGGCCTTGTGCTTGAGGTGTCGAACGAAGATCTCGACGACCTGCTTGAGCGGCACCTTGCGGCCCGCCAGGAGAGTCTCCTCCTCGATCAAGGGAGATCCCAGGATCGACTTCAGCGCCCGCATCAGTCGGCCTTCGGTCTGCCCGACATAGGCCAGGATGGCTTCGTCGCCGAACAGCATCCGGCCTTTGGTTTCGTAGTCGAAGAACACCGCGCTCGGCATCAGGGTGCTATCGGCCTCGACGGGCACCAGCGCCGCCGTCTTGTCGCGCGCGACGCCGATCGCCGAGTTCGACGTGCCGAAATCCAATCCGCAGGCAATCATCTCTGTCCCCAACTGGTGCGAAGGGGTTCTCATTTATTGAGATGTGCCGCGAGTTGCCAGTCTGTTTCTTGTCGCCTAAGCTAGCCCTGATAAAGGGATGTCCGAGACTTCGGACGTCCCTTTTTCGTTGTCGCCGTGAAGGACTAGGCTCGCGCCGTCGGGCGCGACGAGACGGCGTTCCACCAACGCGTCAGGTTGGGGTGATCCTCGGGAATCGCGAGCTTCAGCGCGCCCCGTGCGGTCAAGAGAGCCACCTGCGCGGTGATGTCGGCAATGTTGTAGCGGTCGATGCCGATGAACTCGCGGCCTGCAAGTTCCCGGTCGAGCCAGCCCATGCGCTCCACCAGCACCTTGCGACGCTGCTCGCCCCATGCCGCAATCTGCGTGCGCTTACCGATCCAGAAGGGGTTGGTGTGTACGAAGACGTCGATGGTCGGCAGCAGGAGTTCGAGCTCCATGCGGCGGTTCCACATCTCGACCTGCACCCGCTCCAGCGAAGAGCGGCCGAACAACGGCGGCTCGGGAATCATCTCCTCGAAGTAGCGGCAGATCGCGACCGATTCGGAGATCAGCGTGCCATCGTCGAGTTCGAGCACGGGCAAAGTGCCCAGCGGGTTCTTGGCCAGGAAGGCGGGCTGCTTGTGGCCCGCACTCTCCATGTCGAATTCCTCGACGGGAAGCGAGACCCGCTTCTCGGCGATAAAGATGCGGACGCGACGCGGATTGACGCCGTTCTTGAGGCTGTAAAGTTTCATCGCCCTCAGGTTCCCGGCTTGGTCCCGGTTGCCTTCACAACCTCGCCCCAGGTGTCGATTTCCTTCTTGATGAAGGCCGAGAACTGGATCGGCGAGCCCGGCGCCGGAATGGCGGCACGCTGCTCGATTTGCCGGATCACCGCGTCGTCGTTCAGCAGCGCCGTCACGTCCTTGTTGACCCGGGCCACGATCTCGAGCGGCGTGCGCGCCGGCGCCGCAAGGCCCGACCAGCCCGCCGCATCGAAGCCCGGCAAGGTCTTGGCGATCGGGGGAATGTTGTCGAGCGGCGGCGGCGCCGTCCGGGCCGTCGTCACAGCCAGCGCCTTGATACGACCGTCACGAATGTGGTTCAGCGCCGAGGCGGTGCTGTCCATCATGAGCTTCACATGGCCGCCCAGGAGATCGGCCATCGCCGGTCCACTGCCCTTGTAAGGAACATGCACGATATCGAGACCGGCCTTGAGCTTGAACAGCTCCATGCTGAGATGCTGCGACGTCCCCGGTCCGGCGGAGGCGTAGGAGAGCTGGCCGGGCTCCTTCTTGGCGGCCGCGATCAGCTCGGCCAGCGTATTCACCGGCAAGCTGGGGTGGGCCACGATCACCAGCGGGACCAGGAAGATGTTGGAGATCGGCAGGAAGTCGACCAGCGGCTTGTAGGGCAGATCGGGATAGAGGCTGGGATTGACGCCGAACGTGCCGCTCGACACGACCATCAGGGTGTAACCGTCGGGCGCGGCGGCCTTGCCGTATTCCGTGGCGGGGATGCCGCTGCCACCGCCCTTGTTCTCGACAATCACCTGCTGCTTCCAGACGTCGGTCAGCTTCTCAGCCATCAGACGGGCGAAAATGTCGGCGGCCTGTCCCGGCGGGAAGGGAACGACGAACCTTACCGGCTTGTTCGGCCACGGCGATTGCGCGATTGCCGGCGCCGCCAGCGCTGCACTTGCCGCACCCGCCAGCGCCAATGCACGGCGTCGCGTCGGATTAGTCCGCATCCCAAGTCTCCAAGCTCGTTTCTGGCGACAGGCTAGCACAAGGCCCGAGGAATGGCCGCATCCCGCCCCGCTTCGCCCTGCGCCTGTCGCATCGCCTCGCGATGCGGCCGACCGCGCGGACACCACCGTCTCAGACTCGACATAATCAGCGCCAAAATAAGGGACGTGACGAAGGCCCATCGCCCGATGAGCCGCGTCGCGATTACATCCTGTTATCGGAACCCGGTGCCCAGGCACCGTCTAGATGGAGCTGGTCCTGTGACGGATCGCTACTACGAAGATTTCAAGGTCGGCGAGCGCTTCACGAGCGGCGGCCTGACGATGACCGAGGCCGGCATGGTCGAGTTCGCGCGCCAGTGGGATCCGCAACCCTTCCATATCGACGCCGAGTTCGCCAAGAAATGGACCTATGGCGGCCTGATTGCGTCGGGCTTGCACACGATGAGCGTAACGCTGCGACTCTGGCTCGACCTCGGCGTCTTCAGGGCTTGCAGCCTGGGCTCACCGGGCATTGGCGAAGTCCAGTTCGCCCGTCCCGTACGCCCCGGCGACACGCTGCGCGTCGTGACCGATATCGTCGAACTGCGCCTGTCGGCATCCAAGTCGGATCGTGGCATCGCGCGCGTGCGACAGGTCACGATCAATCAGCGCGGTGAAGCCGTGCTGGAACAGGAAACCACAGTCTTCTTGAAGCGGCGGCCGGCTCTCGCCGCAAACCTCAGCGTGCGATCCTAGCGCCAGGCGAAGACGGGTTGCTCGTAGTGGTCGACGCGAGTATCGCGACCGGCCAGCGCCACTTCCCGGAACTGGAACAGCAAAGCGGCCGTCGGTGCATTCACCGTTGCAACCGGCAACGGCAGGCGAATGATCGGCCGGTCGGATTCCTCGATCGCCACGATCTCGGGAGAGCCGTCGCGAAACAGCTCACAGCAGCCAATGCGATAGGCGCCGGCAACTTCGGATGGATTTGGCGTCACCGTGATGCCCGGCGCCCACACCACGACAGGCGCGATCAGATAGCCCGAGCGCGTCGGATAATCGTCGAGCGTGCCCAGGACGTCGTCGGTCGATGCCAGCACGCCCAGCTCCTCGTGCAGTTCGCGCAACGCGGTCTGCTCGATCGTCTCGCCGGGATCGACGCGGCCACCCGGCAGCGCCCACTGCCCGCCATGGGCTCGCAGCTTGGGTGTCCGCTTGGTCAGTAGGAACGCCGCTTCTCCGGGTTGGTCGGCCTCGACGAGGACGACGGCGACAGCCGCACGCTTCAATCCTCCGGCATCGGGCTGGCGGCGAAGGTCGAAGCGGCCAAGACGGGCGGTAACCTCGTCTCGCAACATCTGATCAAAACGAAACGATCTCACGCGCCTTCGGGCCTCCGGAAAGTCCAAACCACGGCCGGCGGCATGTTACGCCAGATCCGACGCCCCCTCGTGGCAATGAGCCTCAAGCTTTCGCGCAGGGCACGCGGTACGGGTGGGTTGGGACCATAAGTGAACTGGATGAGTGCGCCCCCCCGAGGCAGGGCGTCGAAGACGCCCCGGACGATACCGTTCACGACATCGGCCGGCAGCGACAGCAACGGCAGGCTGGACACGATGGCGGCAGGTACTCCGAGCGCCCGTTCCTGCAAGAGGTGCGGCAGACGGGCGGCGTCTCCCTCGACGATGCACGGCTCCGGGAAATGGCGGTGCAGGAAGGCCGCCAGCTCAGGTTCGCGTTCGATCAGCACCAGCCGGTCCGCAGGAATTCCCGCCGCCAACAACGCTCGCGTGACCTGGCCGGTGCCGGCGCCGAGTTCCACGACAGGACCCTGTCGCCCCTCCATGGCGGCCAGCGTCGCCCCCGCCATCGCCTGCCCCAGCAGACGGCCACTGGGGACGACCGAGCCCATGGCAAAGGGCCGCCGCAGCCAGCGCTTCAGGAACAGGGCGGTACCTGCGCGCGCGCCGCGGCCATCGGGTGACTCAATCGAGGGCATGATCAAACGCTAACAGACGCTTTCACTGAGTCGACAGGGAAAAGCGCCCTCCCTTTACTGTGCGGGCTGCAGAGCGGGTGACGCCGCCGAGGCCGGCGCCGCAGGCGGGGCCTCGAACACAGTGCGGGCATGCCGCATCTGCTCCAGGGCGTTCACCATCGAGACGTAGACCGCCGCGGCGAAGGGCAGCGACTGAACGATCATGAATATCGCCCAGAGCCGTGCCTCAGGGTTGACCACACCATTGGTGGTCCAGAGGACGATGGCGGCCATCCATAGCAATACGGCCAGCACGGCCTCGCCGCGGGCCATGCCGAGCGCCATGCCGAGCGTCGCGCGCTCGTCCATCTTAGGCGTGCGCATGAACGGCAGGCGACTGGTCGCCAGGCCGTAGATCACCGCGCGACCCACCGTATAGGTGAGCGCCAGTCCCGCCAGCGATGCGCCTATGCTCTGGCGGAAGGTGCAGCGCACGCGATCGAAGTAGAGGCCAAACGAATAGACCAGCTTGAAGACGAAGATGCCGATGGTCGGCACGATGAACTCGGCCGGTGGCAGGCCGACCGGCTTGATGCCGAACAGCGGCGGCAGCACGACAGCCAGGACCCAGGCGAGGCCTGCCCAGGTGAAGATCAGGTTCAGCGCATCGGCGAACCACGGCAGCCAGCCGGCGACAAAGTGAAACTTCTGCCAGAAGGTGAGCTTGGTCTGGTTGCCCAGCATCTTGCCGGCATGCGCTTTCATGATCTGCATGGCGCCATAGGCCCAGCGGAAGCGCTGCTTCTTGTAGCCGGCGAAGTGATCCGGGGTCAGGCCATGACCGAAGCGCTCGCGGCTGTACATCGCGCCGTAGCCCTTCTCCATCAGTCGGAGGCCAAGCTCGGTGTCCTCGGTGATGCACCAGGTCGCCCAGCCGCCCATCTCCTCCATGCAGGAGCGACGAACCAGGGTCATCGTGCCGTGCTGGATGATGGCGTCGTATTCGTTGCGCAGGCACATGCCGATGTCGAAGAAGCCGGCATATTCCCAGTTCAGCATCTCCTTGAACCGGTCACCCTTCCAGTCGCGGTGATCCTGCGGCGCCTGAACGTAGCTGATCTTGGCGTCGTCGAAGTACGGCACCAGCGCCTTCAGCCAGTCGGGGCGCACCATGTAATCGCTGTCGATAACGCCGATCACCTCGGCATCGGGCGCCGTCTGGCTCAACACGTAGTTCAACGCGCCGGCCTTGAAGCCCTTCATTACGTCGAAGTGGAAGAACTTGAAGCGCTCGCCGAGCTGGGCGCAGTAATCCTGCACCGGACGCCACACCGCGGGATCCTTGGTGTTGTTGTCGATGACGATGACTTCGAAGTTCGGGTAGTCGAGCTGCTGCAACGAATCGAGCGTCTGGATCACCATCGCCGGCGGCTCGTTGCAGATCGCCAGATGAAGCGAGACCTTGGGCCAACGGCGATCGGCCGGCTGGCGGGCAATCATCTCGGCAGCCGGCAGCGCCTCGCGCGTCCAGCGACCGCGCCAGATCGTTTCCGCCATTTCCAGCGCCTGTATCAGCGCCATGCCGAGGCTGATCACGAGGAAGAAGGCGAGCGCGGCCCAGCTCACCATCTCCGAGGTGAGCATGTAGGTCCCGGCCGCAACCGATGCGCCGTAGACCACGGCGCTCGCCGACAGGGCCAGCAGGGCGCAGAAGCCCACCTGCCCCGCCGCGCCCATCCGCGGCCAGCGCCACAGGAAGAGCAGCATCAGCGGGACAGAAGCCCCAAGCGACCAGGCTGCGCAGGAGATCCATTGTGGGAAGGTCTCGATCGGACCGCTCCAGGCGAACTTCTGCTGCCGGTCCGCATTCCACAGGCCCCAGTAGCCGCCCGCCTTGCCTTCGAGGTCGTACGACTTCCAGGGCTGGTCCACGGCTTCGACGACGAAGGTGTCGATGTTCTGGGAGCGCAGCCACGCCACCATGTCGCGCACGTTCTTGGCCTGCTCGGCGGGCGTCGCATACTTGACCAGGCCTGTGCCCGGGCTGCGGCGCGCGGCACCGTTCGACGGCCAGCCGACCTCGGTCACGACGATGTTCTTGTTGGGATAGAGCTTGCGCAGCAGCCCGATCTTTTCCTTGAGGTATTCGAGCGGCGTCGAACTCGACTGCTCGTCCCAGTAGGGCAGGATGTGCACGGCGAGATAGTCGACCTCGCGCACCAGCTCGGGATAGCGCTCCCAGATGTGCCACGGCTCGGCCGTGCTGACGGGCACCTTGACGTTGCGCTTTACGTTCCGGATCTCGCGGATGAGCTGCGCCGGACTGACGGCATTGGGGTCGCGCCGGTCGCGCTCGCCGTCCCAGCGCAGGATGTTCTCGTTGCCGACCAGCACGCGCTCGACGCTGGGATTCTGGTTGGCGATGCGGATCAGCGCGCCGGTTTCCTCACCGTTCACCTCGCCGGCCTCGCGGCCGAACTGCTGCTTGGCCTCGTTGGCGCTGTAGATCCAGGCGCCGGGAACGAGCTTCAGCCCATACTTCGTGGCAAGGGCCGGCATTACGTCGCCGCCATCGGTCGTGCGGTAGGTACGGACGTAATTGACCTTGCCGGAGAGCATCGCGAAGTCGCGCTCCATCTGCTCCTTGCGCGGCTTGATCTGCGGTGTCGGCGCGTCGGACACGGCCGTGCGCAGGAAACTCCATACGCCGCTCGACTTGCCTTCGAGCGGGTCCTGGTCCTTCGCCCAGGGCGCGTAGGTCACGCCATGCAACGGACCTTCGACATTGGCGGCCTGGAGATAGCCATCGAGCAGGCGCCAGCCGACAACCGTGGCCAACGCCGCAACCAGAAGAACAAGACCCCGACGCATCATGAAAGGTTTGATAGCTCCGGCTTCCGCCGATGGCGCATGCTCGCTTCGGGATCGCGGTCGCATGTCTCCTGCGGACGACTGGCGTCGACGCAAGGACCGTGCCGGATCGACTCACCAAACGAGCCGACTACCACGCAGTGCGGCAGACCTCTTGGAGGTTTCCTTGCACCAGATTTCCTCGTCTACGACCCTTCGCAGGCGATCAGGCGACGGCGCGATCTATAGCCCGCGTCTCCCCCAACGGTAAAGAGACCGACAGGGATGATGGCCAAAATGCCCAATTCTCTGCTGGCTTTAGCCCGAGACCTTCGCCAAAACGCCACAAAGAATGACCGATCAGGACCCGACGGCAGCACCGGCCAGCGTACCGCCCTCCCTCAATGCAACCTATCGGGCCGCGGACCGTTACGGTTTTCTTGAGCGCGCCGGTGCGCGCATTCGGTACGCCTGGTGGAACAGCCCGGGACCCGGCCCGGCGCGGGGTACGGTCGTCGTTCTGACGGGCCGGGCCGAGTTCATCGAGAAGTATTCGACCGAGGTTGTGGGCGAACTCCTGGCGCGGGGCTATGCCGTCGCGGCCATGGACTGGCGAGGCCAGGGCCTGTCCGACCGCCCCCTTGCCGACCGGGGCAAAGGCCATATCGACAATTTCACCACCTACATGGCCGACGTCCGGCTGTTCCTCGAGAGCGTCGTAGGGCCCGCCGCGCCGCAGCCCGTCCTGGCACTCTGCCATTCCATGGGCGGCCACATCCTGATGCGCGATCTCGCCGAGAACGGGCCGGGGCCACTGTCGGCGGCCGTGTTCGTCTCGCCGATGACCGCCCTCTACCGCGAGGCCATGTTGCGGTCGGTCCTGATGCTGATGCCAGAAATGCCGATCGTCGAGGAACGCTACCTCTTCGGGACCGGGCCGTTCCTGCTGCTGGCCCGCGAATTCAATTCCAACTTCGTCACCCACGACGAGCGGCGCTACCGCTTCACCGACGACTGGTTCACGGCCGACCCGCGGCTCGCCCTCGGCGGGCCGACCCTGGGCTGGGGCCGCCAGGCGGTCCGGTCGATGGCGACCGCCCTGCAGCCTGGATATCTCGAACGCATAGAGCTGCCGTTGCTCCTGATTACGGCCGGCGAAGACCGGCTGATCGATCCCAAGAGCCATGCCCTGGTTGCAGCCCGGCTCCGGCACGGCGAGCACTTCACAATCGCCCACGCCCGCCATGAGATCATGATGGAGACCGACGACATCCGGGCCCTGTTCTGGGAGGCCTTCGATCGGTTGGCGAAAGGCGTACTGAGCTGAAATGACCGAAGTGCAGATGCTGGTGATTGCCGGCGCGTTCATCGTCGCCGGGATCGCCAAGGGCGCGATCGGCATCGGCCTGCCCCCCATCGCCATCGGCCTCATGACACTTGCCATCCCGCTCGAGGATTCGCTGGCGATCATGACCATCCCGACCCTGATCACGAACGTCTGGCAGGCGGTCTATGGTGGCGGCTTCTGGCGCCTGTTCCGCCGCTTCTGGACTCTGGCCGTTCCTGCCGTCGCCTCCCTGCTCCTCGTCGCCGCAGTCTTGGGACAGTTGGGCTCCGCACGCGCAACCGCGTGGCTCGGCGTGATGCTGGCGGCCTATTCGATCGTCGCTCTGCTCGCCTGGCGCCCCAAAGTGTCTATCGAGACCGAGCGCTGGGCCAATCCGCTGATCGGCATTTCAAGCGGCGCCATTGCCGGAGTGACCGGCATCTCCGCCGTTCCTTTCCTGCCCTACATGCAGTCGCTCGACATCAACAAGGACGATCTCGTTCAGGCATTGGGCATCATGTTCATCTTCCTGATTGGCGCGCTCAGCCTGGCGCTCTTCCGGCAAGGCGCCTTCGATGCGACCAACACCATCGGCGGCTTTGCGGCGGTGATACCCACGGCAATCGGCGTCTGGCTCGGGCAGAAGTCGCGCGAAGCGCTGTCGCCCGAGATGTTCCGCCGCATCTTCCTGGTCGGTTTGCTGGGCATCGGCCTGCACATGACTCGCGGCTTGCTATAAGCTGCAACCTATGTCCCTCCCCCCCTTCAAGGTCACGATCTGCGGCATCCCCGAGCTGCCACAGCATTGCTCGATTGGCGTTAGCCATGTCCTGTCGATCATCGACACTCATGAACCGCGCCCGCTGGCGCTCGACGACTACTACGAGATCGACCACGAGCTGATCCGCTTCGACGACGTGGTCGCGGAGTATCCGGGCTTCGAAGCCTGCACGCCGGCGCATATCGAGAAGGTGCTGGCATTCGGTGAGCGCATCCATGCGCGGCCCGATGGCCACGTGCTGGTGCATTGCCACGCCGGCGTTTCGCGTTCGACAGCAGCGGCCGCCATCCTCATGGCGCAGAACGCGCCGGGCTACGAAGAACAAGCCTTCCTGAAGCTGCTCGAACTGCGCAAGCACGGCTGGCCCAACACGCGCATGGTTCAGTTTGCCGATACGCTTCTGAAGCGCGACGGCGCGATGCTGCGGGGACTTGTCGCCTATCGCAAGGCGCTGCTTCAGGTGAAGCCGCACCTCACCGAGATCATCCGCAACATCGGCCGCGGCCACGAAATCCCGGCGTAGTCGTCGAGGGCGCG